>CAYYJL010000393.1:0-3401 GCA_964472245.1 uncultured Ignavibacteriaceae bacterium
CTTTTTCAAACAGCTGCTGATGGAGTTGTATAACTCTAATTGAGTATTATTTTGTAGATGCTGCCTTGTAAATCACTGAAGAACAGGGTTTTACCATGTGCAGCAGGATAAAATGCAGGAATATCAATCTTTCCTGTTAAAGCAACAGGATATGAACCGTCAAATTTTCTTTGGAACAGGTTGCCGTCCTGTATATCATGGCCGTCATCCTTAACAACCATATATATCAGATTTTCATTATCCTGCCAAACGGGGGCTTCTCCTTCACCAAAATCGTAGATGACACCATATTCCAGGTCATATACACGAATCCCGGCGGATACATATTCTACCGCCACCTTTTTGCCGTCAGGAGAGTATGAAAAGGAAATTGCCCTGCCGGATTTCATCCAGGAGAGAATAGTTTCCGGAAGCCGCTTACTGGTGTACTGGACAATCAAATCCGTGCCGTCAATAAATAATCCGTCATCCACAAAGCCCTCTGCAACGGTAAAGGACTTTGATTCCAATTTGGATGGCTTATAGGAGCAGATTTTGCCGTCTATGCTCCAATAGGGGAGCGAGACATCCTGATATATCTCACTGCTGATGAAATCAGTTCCGTCAGGATTAACAATCCGGATTTTTGATTTCCTGTCACCCTGTGAAAATATATTTTCTCTGACAGCGAGCAAATCCTTTGAGGATGACCAGTTCATGCCCCAGCCGATACCTGCTCCGTTAATTTCTGAAATCAGTTTATCCGAAAGCACATCATACATGAAAATGGTATTATAATCAATCGAAGAAATAGCCAGGTATTTTCCATTCGGGGAAATTTTAGAAACCAAAAGCTGCTCCCCGCCTTTAATGGAAAGTTTGGTTATTTCCTGAGCAGGCAGCTCTAATGCAATAATGATGATAATAAAAAACAATATTTTTTTCATAATTCCTCTTTTACTTGAGAAGCAGTAATTTGTGTGATACATTAATACCCTGACCCGTTACCCTGGCAATATATATGCCTGAAGCAAGACCTTCCATAGCAACGTGATACTCGTGTACGCCTTTTTCCACGTGGCCGGAAAAGATTTCCATCTCGGTATTCCCTAAAATACCTGTTACCGATATACGGTATTCACCGGAGGCGGGTACCGTTACCCTCAGTTTCGTAGAAGGATTAAAAGGATTAGGGTATGCAGTTATTGCAAAATCAGACGGGGTAAACGAACCGGCAATTTCTTCAGCATCTGTCAGCCCGGTAAAATAATTAACAATCTTTTGAACTATCTGCCTTCTGTGCACAACATTGCCCATAGTCTCCAAAGCAAAGCCAAGATAGACAATTTTAGATTCTATAAAGCCGCCTGAAACCATACCGGTGAATGCGACACCGGCGGTTTGAGTTGCGTTATATCTCAGTACCGGTACGCCGCCGCCGACGGTATCAATAACATCCGGCCAATCTTCCGGATATACCTGACCGAAGGTGAAATTAGGTACTCCGTCAAATATGCTTCCTGGAACCGCGGTACCTGCAGCTGTATTAGGGGTTGGGTTGTCCGCGATATATCTTGCTTTCAGGTATGTATTAATAAATGCTTTATCCGCAGCGGTTCCGTTCTGGTCCAAATCCCATGCAACTTCAGAACCGGTGACAAATATTTTACCTCCCTGGCGGAGATAGTCACGTATATACAGCTGCTCGGTGGCGGAAAATGTTTCATCAGCTGTTGACTCATCGCCCAGGAACCAGAATACATATTTATATGCCACCAACTGAGCTGCACTGGTAATGGTCACATTGCTGACTGTCTCAAACTTAAAGTTCATTGCAGCCAGTGCATCACCGTAAATAGCGGCATAATTGTGTGCAGGGTTTGAGGAGGAGCCGGTTATCCTGTTAAATCCATCTACGATTAATACTTTATCCTGTGAGTTTGAAGTAAAACCTCCGTATGTACGGGAGAAATTAGGACTTTCTCCGATAGAATTTTTTGCTCTGATGCGTACATAATATTGCTTGTTGCTTTCCAATCCGCCGATTGATGCGGAAACTGCCGTACCCGCGGGTGAGACTCTGGGCACTGAATCCCATGTGACTCCATTTTCGGAAAGGTATATATTGTAACTGTCAACGGTTCCAGTCGGTTTTTCCCATTGAACAGAAAGGGTGGAGGATGAAGCCAGAACAGCTTTGATACGGACATCACCAACAAATTCTGTTTGAGTTAAGGCAAGATTTCTTTTATTAATAGTGCTGCCTACGACAGTTACATTTGTTGTAACGGTATCAAGGGCGGACATCAGCTTAACTTTATATACTCCGGGCGGTATTGAATCAAACCGGTAAAATCCGCTTCCGTTAGAACCGATTAGATAGGAGAGACCGAGTGAATCAATGGCAACACGTACGTTTTGTGCCGGTTGATTGTTTGCAGTATTGGTTACCACTCCCACCAGACTGCCGTGTGCAGGGAAACTTGCCTGATAAAACTGAAGGAATGCATGATACAGCGCCTCGGCCTCAGTTTTAAGATAAGAGGTATCAGCCAGCCGGGTTTTTTCCGGAAGATTATCGTAAAATGACGCCTCTGACAAAGTGCCTGCCATGTTCAGCGTACTCAATACTCCGAGATTGAAACCAAGGAAACAGTAATCACCCCGGTATATAGCACTGGTAGTCTGCAGGGCATTATATATCCTGGTTGATTGGATATTTGCCATGACGTCAGCTACACCGGGCCAAGCCGGGTTGCCATTTGGGCAGCTTGAATTACCATTCTGTTTGAACAAAGACAAGGTATAATTTGAGGTTCCGTCAAAAGCATTGTGGTGAACGGAATGGAAATAATGCACATTAGCATTATTGGCGATTGTTTTTCTCTGTGTAAGCGTTATGCAAGGCCCGACGGAATCATAATCAGCACGGGTAGTAATAACTTCCGCTCCTTCCCTCTGCAGATATTTTTTCAGGTAGGGGACAACGATATGATTAATGTAACTTTCAAACCGTTTGGTCTCTGCATCACTGCAATTGGATGCCTGCCCCGGAATAAAGCCGTGACCCGGATCCAGTGCAAATTTTTTACCGGTAAACGCCTGCCCCCATAGGGTGGACGCAAAAAGAAGTGAGATGATAAGTATATTTTTCATAATATATCCGGAGAATTGCTCATTAAAATCCTTATTTCATTAACAATATTTTTATGGTTTTAGCAGCGGAACTGTTTGATACCTTCACAAAATAAGTACCGGAGGGGAGTCCGGATGCGTTAAGCATAGTTGAGTGAAGTCCGGCTTCAAGGTATTCTGCGCTGAATATATCCATCATCTTTTGACCGAGAACATTATACAGTTCCACTGTGACTTTTGATGCCTCAGGGATATAAAATGAAATAACCGTTGAAGGGTTAAACGGA
>CAYYJL010000394.1:0-3400 GCA_964472245.1 uncultured Ignavibacteriaceae bacterium
TACGGGTTTTTGACCTACATAGAAAAGTGGACACCTGCATGGCAGAGTGTAATGAACAAAAAGAAGTATTTTCCTGCGGTAATTTATCTGGGGGCTATTTCCACCCTGGGTATGATCTGGATAGAATTTGACACACGAGTCGGGAGATATTATGCGATTGATGAGTGGCTGGACTTGCTGGCAGTAGGTGCTTACCCGTATGCGGGAGGAACAAATCCTTCCGGATTCCCATTCTTATTTTTGAGCGCGGTTCCGTTTTACTTCTTAGGGAATATAGGATTTTTAATCCCGATAGGAATTACTGCCCTGGCAGTTATCCTTTTGCTGGAAAAAACAACCGTGAGGGAGATAACTATTTCCTTTGGGGTACTGTTCAGCATGCCGGCGCTGTATTATGAATACTTAACCAGAAGTGAGTTACTTTATAATATGACATTGGGGATTGTGATGATGTCTTTAATAGGCAAGGGGAAATCAGAAGACCATTCTCCGGTATTTCATTATATATTGGCAGCCGCATGGGGTGCAGTGCTTTCAACAAGACTCATTATGGCAGTGCCCTATGCAATTTTTATGCTGTACTATTACCGCGATGACCTTAAACTGATGCTTAAAAGTATGCTGCTATCTGCCGGGGTATTTATCCTTTTTATTCTTCCTTTTATTTATTGGAATGCAGAGGCGTTTTTTAATGACGGACCTTTTGCGATACAAACCCTCTATCTGCCGTGGTATATAATACTGGCAGGAGCAACCGTGCTTATATATATCGGAAGAATTGTAACCACCAAACAGGAAGTATATTTTGCGACTGGCGTAACCATATTTTTTCTTGTGCTGATTTCATTCAGCATATCATTATTCAGCACCACTTTTTCCCGTGCGGTGCTCAACAGCGGGTTTGATATATCTTATTTTATTATGCCGCTGCCTTTTTTGGTAATGGCAATACAGGAGTATAATGTGGACCGGTATCTCGGCCGTGTGTACAGATCCGAGCCGGAAGATTAATCTGCCGGATTTGGGAATATATACTTAAGCAGAATCTCCTGCGAGGAACCGGCCGGCGGTAACTCATTAAATTCCCTGCCGCGGAAATGCGAGGCAATTTCAGCCAAAAGCTGAAGCTGAAGGTTTGTATTGCCTGCAGGGGTGAGCAGGAGGAGTACAAGTTTTACGGGAGTATCGCTTTCTCCGGGGTATTCAATTCCATCATGTGCAGCCGCACAAAGTATCATCGGTTTATCACCGGCAATTTTAGCATGGGGGAGAGCCAGACCGGGTGCAATTACCGTTGAGCCCATTTGTTCTCGTACCAGGATATCGTGCAGGATTTTATCCTTCGGGATGCCGGAGTGCGTTGCGGCCTTTTCCGAAAGAAATTCCAGGACTTCTGCTTTGGTTTTTCCGGAAACGGGATATATATATTCCCGTGTGAGCAGCCCGCGGAGCGTGCGGGATTTTTTAAGCCGTCCGGCAAACACAGCCATCATTGGACCGCTGATAATAGAAGTTGCAATAGCCATAAGAACTAAGGCGACAAAAGTTTTTTCTGTAATAAGATTGAACTGAAGGGCGAGCAAGCCAAGAATTATCTCCATAGCCCCATGAGCGTTCATGCCAAAACCAATAGCCAGAGACTCGTCTTTGTTCATTCCACCCATTCTTGCGCCTAATGTGGAACCGGCTACTTTTGCAATAGTTGCCACGATAATAAGCGTTATTGTAAGAAAGAAGTCAAAGTGCAGAAAGAAATTTACTTTGAGGCCAATAGAAATAAAAAACAGGGGTGCAAAGATATTAGTAACAAACTGCTGAATTATTTCTCTTGTGGTTTCACGAAGGTGTGCGCTGTCTCCTATGGCTATACCGACAATGAATGCACCAAAGATTGCATGTACCCCTATATATTCCGTAAAAGCTGCACCCAGGAGTCCTAATATAAAAATCAGATTAAGAACGCTGCCGGGATATGAGAACCGTTTTTGAGCAATGGGGATTAGTTTATTGAATATTTTTCTGCCCACAACCAAAATGACTGCTGTGAAGGAAAGGACCAACAGAACAGTAGTGCCGGGATCAAAGCCATGCCCTCCAGTGGAAATTAAACTAAGCAGAATAGAGAAGACAATCCATCCCACAATATCATTAAACATGGCTGAAGCAATAACGGTGGAGCCAATTTCCGATTTAAATAAGTTTAAATCCATCAGGATTTTTGCAACAACTGGAAGTGCGGTAATAGAGAGTGCGGTTCCAATGAACAACGAGAATACCAACTTATCCTGGTTACCCGCCATACCAAGGAAACCGGGGAACAGATAGGAAAGAGCAAAGCCCGCAGCAAACGTAAAGAGTATTCCAACAAGACTGGTGAGCCCTGCTACTTTGGACTGTCTTACCATGATGCCGAGATTAACTTCCAAACCCGATACAATCAGCAGCATCACCACACCGATAAGTGCAAAGCTTTCCAGCGCATGATTAATTGCAATGGAGGATCTGAACAGGGTATTAAACGTATCCGGCATAAGCATGCCGAAGATGGAAGGGCCGAGAATAATGCCTGCAAGAATTTCCCCAATGATCATGGGCTGCTTAAAAGCACGGAACAGTTCACCGAGTCCGCGTGCAGCTGCCAGCATGAGGGCGAGAATCAGGAGAAACAGAGTGGTTTCTGATGCATTCATTCTTTTACCCCCTGACTAAGAGGACAGAGCAGGGGAGATCCTGGAGTATATATTCCACATCGTGCTGAAAAATTCTATCCCATATTCTGAGTGAACGGACCGGAGCATTCATAATCAGCAGGTCTGCATTTTGTTCCTTAACGTAAGACTGTGCCTCAAAACCCTCCTTGCCGTAAATGCATTTCTTTGTAACGGTTATTCCTGTAAAATCATGTTCGCGTATATACAGATCCATCTTTTCCTCTTCCTCTTCCTTCCACTTTTTAAGGGCATCTGTTGTCTGATCCAGAGAACCGGTTGCGCCCACTGTCATTGCAAGTCCGGGTACCTGAAACTCCCTGATGAGCCCGAGAGAGGCCGAATATATACGAGCAAGTTCTGCGGCGAATAAGAGGGCCAGTTCACTGGTATCATTAAATTCTGCTGTAACAAAAATCTTTTCAACGTTCTGTTTTTTCAGAAACGGCGAGGTTAATATGAGCGTGGAGCATTCCGCAGAGCGCATTAATTTCCGCGCAACGGAACCAAAATAGTAGCCGCGGAAATCCTCCCGCTCCAAAGCCCCTGCCAAAAGAAGCCCGACATTTTTTTCTTTAACAACAGCCAAAATATTTTTTGCAGGGTCACCCTTACGGATGACAATTTCCGTGGCGATGCCGTCATTACTGTTTGCATCAACAATGCCTTTTAGTTTATTGGTTATTTCTTCT
>CAYYJL010000395.1:0-3397 GCA_964472245.1 uncultured Ignavibacteriaceae bacterium
ACAACACAGTTAAATGCGTGGTCTTGTTTCAGAGTTAGCCAGGTCATCATGCCTCCACGGCTCCAGCCCTCTATGCCCCACCGGGTAACATCTGCAAAGGGGAGTTCAGTGGCTGCTGCTTTCAGGTTCAGAATATCATTAACATCGGCACCGCCGAATTCTTCTTCCCCTTCACCTTTGATACTGCCGCGGTAGGATGATGCCAGTACAACATATCCCCAGCGCGCCATTTCGCCATACATTCCTTTGGCCGTAAAGCGGTCTATTGCTCCGCGGTTTTTTGCCCCGCCTCTGTTCCACAGGATGCAGGGGAGTTTTTTACCGTCAGGGATATTTTTAGGGTAAGCGAGGTAACCTTTAACGCGGAAGCCGTCAGACATATATACAATGCTTTCCACGATGGTATCCTCAAGAGTCTGCCGGGACCATCCGGAGACAATCATTTTCTGCAGATGCTCCGCAAGATGAATTTCTTCCCGTTCAATGATCTGCATGATGGCTCCTCCTATAAGATACGGTTGAACTGAAACAGATGAATCAGGTAGCCCGCCGCCATGGAGGCGATGAGGGTATATATCAAGACGCGGACAGAATCCTTCAGTTTGCCCTGCCTGAACAGGATAATGGGGCCAAAACCCGCACCGGCACTTAAGCCCGCAGCTGCCGCACTGAAGGAGATATCATTTTGTATATATCCTGTTGCAATTGCTATGGATGCTGCACAGTTGGGGATGAGTCCGAATAACGATGCTGCCGGTATTTCCGCCAATGGGTATGCTCTTAGTGCAAAGAGGGGATTTGCCCCCTCGGTAAGTTCTATGATGAGTCCAAGCAGAAAAGTTGCACCGAACACCCAGCCGGCAATCTGCAGTGTGCGGCTGATGGAGTGCTTCAACATCTTTTTAATTTCCGAACCGGAGTGTTCCATTCCAACGTGAACTAAATCCTTTTTGTTTTCCTCAACCGGGCTGCCGCTGAAGTACTTTTGCGAGACAAGAGCATCTATTATATACCCTGCCGAGATGCCGAGGATTATTTTAATGCCGATAATGGATAAAATCTCATTGCCGTAGCTCAGATGTGAGAGCATAACGGGAATCGCTTCATCCGATGTTGCAAGATAGTTGGCTATGAGTGCACCGATGGTGATTCTTTTCCCGAGATACAATGAAGTAAAAAAGACGGACATGCCGCACTGCGGTATCAGTCCGAACAGTGTTGCAACTACAACTCCATACTTGCCGGACATACGGAGGAAGTTGAGCAAATCCAATGCCTTGATATGCCAGAAGTATTCCATCAGGAAATAAATGATGAACAGCACCGGTATGACGGGAAGGGTATCCAGCAGTGAGTGTTCGGCTATATGTAAAATTTCTTCAAACAAGGGGGTAACTGTCTATTAAAATCTGCTTACTTTGATGAGGGAGTATCCGCAAAGGATTCAGCAGGGGTCATAACAATTCAAAAAGTTTAATAAAAACCTGAGAACGCGTTTTTCCTGTGAAGGTACTTTCGCTGAGGTTTTCAGGATATGTATGATAAACAAAAAACTTTTTGAGGTCACCGGGTTCAACAATTTTATCGGGGTGAAAACAGTGATCTGGTTCATCCGGGAATATACCGCGCAGGGCAAGTTTTTGTGCAGCCATAAAAACAGGATGTGAGGGATATATATCCTTATACGGGAAAAGCGGTGAACCTGCTTTGAGCAGCTCATCCTGAACTTCTTCAACCGATACTTGTGATGCCGGTACTCCGGTTTTTATTGCAAGGGCGGCAAGTACACCTGCTGCCTGGCCTGTCTGCATTACGCAGGGCTGAAGGCGGGTACAACCGTTTACAATGTGCGTGACAGAAATAGATTTTTCAGATACAATCAGCCCATCATATCCATCAGGTATGAGTGTGCCCATCGGTATTTGGAACGGTGCATTGTCGGGATAGTTTTCCGTTATGCGCTCATGTTCCGGTCCGACAAAAAACTTACTGTGATGGTGATCCAGAAAGTAATCACCCACGGCAATAGAATCTTTCTGCAGCGGAGGACGGTGCGAACCTTGAACGGGAATAACATCTTCCTCCTTCATGAGCCGGAGTCCTTTTACTCTTCTGCTTTCCCTTACGTACGGGATGAAGGGGAGGTTGTCTTCCGTGGGGAATTCATCAGTTGCAAGCCCCCACTCCGGATGACCGAGACGGGTTTGTATATAGTATATATAATCTAAAGTCAGTTGTTTTGCCGCTTTGTAATGGCCGGCTCTGCCTTCAAAATTTTCATATAAATCTATGGTTGTAGGGTAATCATTGGAACGGAATGGCCAGTTAAGGAGATATTTATCGCCCGGCAGTGCCGCATAGGTTATGAAACTTTCAAATGAGTGGAGTTTATGACCGAGGATTTTTTCATCCCTGGTATCGCAGTGGATATCAGTGGAGTTAATGAAACGTTCAGGATTATACTCTGCTGAGGGAGTAATGCGCGGTGCATCTCCATTGTACTTTTGTAATATCGCGCAGAATGTAACATCCTGCACTTCACCATCCCACACATCGCAGGCGTGTTCTTCCCCGGTATCGGACTTTGCATCCCTGCCGAGCCGGTAAGGTATATCCGCCATTTTGAGGAAGTCTCCGAACTCAGTTGCCTCAATGGTATATACGGCGTGAACATTAACCAGAGAACCGTCAGCTTTTTTTATAGCGGCGCCGGTTATTCTGCTGCCTTCCTTAAGCGGGGCAGCTACAGAAGCACCGTGCCATATATCCAGCATGGTTTCCCGCCGGGCAATCTCGTGCAGGAACTCTGCTCCTTTTTTGGGTTCAAAGCAGGTGAGACTTATCCATCCGGTAAAGGTTTTATCAGCTCCTCCGTAATAATCTTCTATCATAGAACGGAATTCCGCAAAGATGCCGCCGCCGACCGCGTATTTATTGCCGTCGAAAGCAGAGACACCTGCGGAGGTAACCATACCGCCGAGCCAGGGGGTTTCTTCTACAAGGAGTGTTTTAATGCCAAGCCGTGCCGCCTGAATTGCAGCAGCAGCCCCGCCGCATCCTCCGCCAAGCACCAGCAGATCGTAAGAATTTTCATGCTGCATGGTTTACCGGTAGCCGATATATCGTGAAATGCCTTCGGATATAACCCACTTGCTGCCATCAAGGTCTATAGCCATTCCGGTAACCGAAGTTGAGGGGAGTCCGCTGTTATCAGGTGTATATATGCGCCAGCGGCTGCCCTGCCGGAACTGCAATCCTGCTCCCGGGGCAGCTACCCAAAGATTGTTGTATTTATCAAACGCAACAGAAGTGAAAAAAGTGCCTTCCAGAGCAGAGTTGTATTGTGTAATATTGGAGAAGAACCCGTTGGACAAGCGAGATATACCTCCGCCGCCGT
>CAYYJL010000396.1:0-3393 GCA_964472245.1 uncultured Ignavibacteriaceae bacterium
AGTGCGCCTGAAGGGGATGCCAAGCCAGGTCCAGCCGATTTCTAAGCGTTTATCAGCGGCAGAAATATTACCATATGCAGTACAACCGCAATAGATATTGTTTAATTTATCGAAGATAGTGTACGGGAAACGGGTTCCGGCGTTGCGGTCACGTTCTGCATTAGCATAGTATATACCTGCTTCTTCTGGGGTGCTGACAAGGGAAGGTGAACTTGCCCAATTGGATGGATCGTATATATGAGGTTCAAGCTTTGCAATATCATCATGTTTGATAAAGCGGAGGAAAATGCGTTCGTTTTCTATTGATTCCGGAATCTGCATAAAGGTATATATAGTTATTTCTTTTTTGATTTTTCTTTCAGCCGTTTTAGGACGGCAGGGGATGTTAATTCTTTTTCGGCATCTTTTGCAATCCATGCAGCTGTTTTGTTTTCCAGCGCGTACAGCTTTTGTATGGTTTCCATTGCATGGGGATGGAGAACGCTGCTTCGTTTGCCAAGCTGCCGCAGTGCCCAGTTTACTGCTTTCTTAACAAAATTCCTTTCATCACCGGCAGCTTTAATGATTTCATCAAAGAAGGGGAGAAGTTCCCTGTCATCAAGTTTTTTGTTATGTACGGCAATGGAAGCCATCATCACAAAGCCGGCGCGTTTAACAAATTCTTCTTTTCTTGCCGCCCAGGCATGTGCTTTTTCAAAGGCGAATGGAGTGCGGTCAAAAACCATCATGCAGGCACCGTCGCAGATATCCCATGAATCAAACTGTTTAACTCTCCGCTCCATTTCTTTGCCGGTGAGTGCTGCAGGGTCATCTATAAATGACGAAAGCAGGCGTGCTTCATGAATGCCGCAGTCCCACAGCATAACGGCAAGGTCGTGCCGTTTTTTATATGATTTTGCAATGGTTTTCAGTTTGGGGGCTGATACGCCTATTGCCGATTCATTTGAAATACCGAAGCGTGTCATTTTTAGTTTAACTGAGGGGTCAGCTGCTTTTTTCATGGCTTTGATGATGGCATCAAAATCCTGCTGAGTATTGTTTTTATTTTTATCCAGCATAGACAGTTGCCTCAATTTCTATCAGCATATCTTTTTCAACCAGTCCGGATACTTCCACCATAGAAGTAACGGGCGGATGTTCTGAAAAGAATTCTCCATGAGCACGTCCGTATTCCTGCCATTGTGAAATATCGGTAACAAACATTCTGGTACGGAGAACATTGTTCATGGAGTAGCCATTTTCTTCCAGCACGGTTTTTATTTTGTTGAGGATAAATTTTGTCTGGCCGTAAGCATCGCCGCGGTATTGAACGGCACCTTGTTCTACAGCTGTGGTGCCTGCCACCTCAACAATATCACCAGCTTTAACAAGGCGGCAGTAACCGACAATGCTTTCCCACGGTGCACCCGAGCCAATACGTACAATGTTATTCATTGCTGCTTTCCTTTAAAGTAGATTTAGTCTTAATAAACGATATATAACAAGATTGCGGAACTTTATAAAAGAAATAGTAATTTAGTATTTTAAATGATAAATTACTTGACAATATGAAACAGATTCAATATAATATAAGATGACCAAATAATGAGGAGACAAAATGCTCAATAAAAAATTAGAAAAAGCACTTAACAAACAGATAAATGAAGAGTTTTATTCTTCATATCTGTATCTGGCAATGTCCGCCTGGTTTGAAAGCAAAAACCTGCTTGGTTTTGCAAACTGGATGAAACTGCAGTCCAAAGAAGAATACTTGCACGCAGAAAAAGTCTATAACTATGTTTTTACCAAAGGCGGTCTTGTGACGCTGGAGGCAATTGCCCAGCCGCGCACCGAATGGAAAAATGTACTGGATGCATTTGAAAACACCTATCAGCATGAACAGCACATAACCAAGTGCATCAATGACCTGGTTGATATCAGCGTTCAGGAAAAAGACCATGCCACCAATGCTTTTTTACAGTGGTTTGTTAATGAGCAGGTTGAGGAAGAAGCTACCGCATTAAAAATTATTGATGACCTGAAAATGGTGGGCGATAATAATTACGGTATTTTTATGCTCGACCGTGAGATGGGCACCCGTCAGGCAAACACAGAAACAGCCGCAGGATAAATTTCAGCCGCCATCTTTCCGCTCCGGCAGGAGAGATGGCGGATTTTTACGGGGTATATATTCACATACCTGCCGGAACCCTCTTCCGTTCTTCTGCATCAAATTTATTAAAACTCAGAAAAAAAAAGCAGACTATTATTATGGAAGAAACCGTTCACTACTATCAAACATCAGTTCATTGGAAAAAAGATCGAATCGGAGAAATAACCGCACCCGGAATCCCCACCGTAGAAGTAGCAACCCCGCCGGAATTTAACAAAGGAGTGCCTGGCATCTGGTCTCCTGAGCATCTTTTTATTGCCTCGGCTAACGTATGCCTGATGACCACATTTTTAGCCATTTCGGAAAACTCCGGACTGGAATTTATCTCCTACTCCTGCAAGGCAAGCGGCAAACTGGAAAGGGTTGACCGGGCATTTATGATAACGGAGATAACCCTTGAACCGGAAATTGTTCTGCCTGCGGGCGGCTCAGTTGAAAAGGCAGAAAGATTGATTCAGAAATCTGAAGCAAATTGCTTAATTTCCAATTCCATGAAAACAAAAATTCATCTGGTTCCAAAAATTTCCGTTAAGGAATAACAGATATGCCGATATACGAATACAAATGCATCGAGTGCAACACGAGGTATGAACATCTTTCAAGAAGTTTTGAAGATAAGAGCGTACCGGAATGCCCGTCATGTAAATCTAAAAACGTCGTAAAACTTATTTCATCATTTGCCATGGCCGGCGCAGGCGAGGGTTACAGTGATAACTCCTGCGAGAGCGGCGGAGGCAGCTGCTGCGGTGGATCATGTTCAGCACATTAACAAACAAACTAAAGGTATTTATGAAGAGCCGTTATTTTTTTATGACTGTTGTGTTTTTTGCAGCAGCGGTATTATTTCTTTATGCACAGCAGGAGCCGGAACATTCCATGACCGTTAAGGAATTAAAGGAAGCAATAAAAAAGGACAGCACTCTGATTGTATTGGATGTAAGAACGCCTGGTGAACTGGTGAGTGATCTTGGCAAAATTGATAATGTGATAAACATTCCCGTACAGGAGCTTGAGGCGCGGCTTGATGAACTGAAAAAACACAAAAAGAATAAGATTGCTGTTGTATGCAGGTCAGGAAGGCGCTCTGCGGTGGCAACCGGCATATTACAGAAAAACGGATATAAGGCAGTAAACGTAAGCGGAGGAATGCTGGCATGGCGTGAAGCCGGATTTTAATTAGTTCCGAATACAAAACAAAAGCCGGAGGATGTGTATATATCCTCCGGCTTTGTTGGTTTAAA
>CAYYJL010000397.1:0-3384 GCA_964472245.1 uncultured Ignavibacteriaceae bacterium
GATCCTTTTCAGCCCGCTGCCTTTTGCCGCATCAGCGATGTTTTTAAATTGAACTTCAACACCTGGAAACGTTGGCAGCACCACAAATAAATATAAAACACCCTGCAGTGCCTTTTTCACATCTTCCGCGGAAGCGGCATCCCCAGGAAATATCTCCGCGCGCTCACTAAAAAGACTCTTTGCCTTCTTTTCATCCCGGGCTAAAACGCGTACCGGATACCCTTCGTTCAGCAACGCATGTGTGGCTGCACTCCCGATTTTTCCTGTAGCACCTATGACTAAAACTTTCTCTTTCATAACGATCCTTTATATAGTTGTTTGATATACACTTTTAATCCGGCAATATTCAGCACTTCCAAAAATCCGGGACTGTAATTTCACTGACGCAAAATAATATGTATTTACCTTATATGTTGATACATAGAATAGTGCAAAAAAAATCACCCTCTGAATTTATCCAGCAGATCACTTATCTGCGCTGCTTCTTCTTCAGTAAGATTCCTGAAATAAGGAAAGGATTCCGTGCTGAACTTCTCATCCAGCTCCTTCAGTAATTTCAGTCCTTTTTCTGTAATTAAAACATCCACCTGACGGCGGTCCATGGGGCATGCCTGCCGGCTGACGTATTCCTTAATCCTCAGTTTTTCAACTAAACGGGATGCGTTGGACATTTTATCCAGCATCCGGTCAATCAGCAGGTTAACTGACGCCGGTTTGGGATGCTGCCCGCGCAAAATTCGTAAAATATTAAACTGCTGAGGCGTAATGCCATACGGCTTCAACTGGGCGGCATGCAGATTTTCCAGCCACCCAGCGGTAAATATGATGTTAAGTGTCATTTTTTGATAGATATCCGCAAAGTGCGGCTGCTTTATCTCTTTTTCAATTTCCATAATTTTTTCAATTAACTATTCTAATATATGTAGATACATATAATTTTTCAAGGAAATTTCATCTGCACTCCCCGACAAGGGGTGTTGATGAATACACGGAATTTCTTTTGCTAATGTAGAAAAATCTTTACCCCTGTCAAATAATTATTATCACAAATCTATCAGATTTACGGCAGGTATGGCTCCCACAAAGCAATACCTGTTGAGACCCTAAAACAGCGATGCTGTTTATCTCCACACTGGTAAAATATTTATGATTCTCTCCGGCATTTGCCGCCCGATTTGTTCTGTCTTAAGCAAAAAAACGGGTAAATTGCCATCGGAAAAACCGGAAAATATGAAGTTAACAGAAGAACAAGAAAAAATTATCGCCTCGGATGGGGATTGCAAGATAAATGCCGTGGCAGGTTCAGGTAAAACCACAACCATTCTGCACTATGCAAAAGCCCGGAAGTCCCATAACCGCATTCTCTACCTGGCATTCAATAAATCAGTAAAAAACGAAGCAGCCCAGCGCTTTAGTGAAATGGGCCTGGATAATGTGCACGTTGCCACGGCGCATTCGCTGGCGTACTCGCACATTATGCGGAAGTATGGATATAAACTTTCCGAAGGATACCGGCCCACGGACCTGATTGATATGCTTTCACTCCGCTCCGGCAAAACCTATAAAGATACACTTGGCATCGCCTATCATGCTCTCGCACTGGCAGCCGCCTTTTGCAACAGCAGTGCAGCCAAGGTACGGGATATATCCTACACGGATATACTCGGTGAAGACCTGCAGGCAGATTTTGTTCATACGCATTACGAGCAGATTAAAACCGCCGCAAGAAAATTTCTGGGAAAGATGGATGCGGGGGAAGCTCCCATTACGCACGATTTTTACCTGAAAAAATTTCACCTTGATTCCCCCGCCCTCAACTACTCATATATACTCTTTGACGAAGGACAGGATGCATCCCCCGCTATGCTGGATGTGTTCCTGAAACAGAATGCAGTTAAAGTGATTGTGGGTGATTCCCATCAGCAGATATACGGCTGGCGCTTTGCGGTTAACTCGATGGAAAAAGTGGATTTTCCCGTTAACAACCTCACGCACAGTTTCCGCTTTCCGCAGAACATTGCAGACCTGGCAGTTAAGGCAGTAGAATATAAAAAGCTGATAGAGAAGTTTGTCCCCATCAGCATAACCGGCAGAGGCAAGGGGAAGGCAAAGGGAATTCCCGCCACCATAGCACGCACCAATCTGCTGCTGCTGGTCTCTGCTATTGAATCAGTTGTGGAAAAGGATATATACCGCAAAGTTTACTTTGAAGGCGGGATGCACACCTATCTCCGTAACGAAGAAGGAGGCAGTATATACGATGTGTATAATCTGTATGATAACCAGCGCCACCGCATTAAAGATGACGTGATTGCCAAGATGAAAGACATTGCAGAACTGCAGGAGTACGCCACCCTCACCGGAGACCACCTCCTTTCCACCATGGTTGACGTGGTGGAAAAATACGGCAGGGACCTCCCCTCATACCTGAAGGAGCTGAGAGTCCGCTCGCTGCCGGATGAGAAGAGGCATAAAGCGGACATGATATATACCACAGTCCACAAAAGCAAAGGGCTGGAGTATCCTGTGGTGCACCTGACCAAAGACTTTGTAAACGAAAAGAAGATTAAAAAGCTGATGCTTGAAGCTGAAGAGGAAGGCACACCGTTTGATGCTGATGCGGTTAACGAAGAAATTAACATACTGTATGTTGCCATCACCCGCGCAATGAATGAGGTAATCATTCCGCGGGAAGTACACCCACTCTTTCAGCATATTGACTCCGCTCCTCCTCCTGTTAACTCTGCGCCGCAGAAAAAAAGTGCAAGTGGAAAACCAACCGCACTTGCTAACCGAGGGCTCCGCTGGGATTTTGAAGAAGATCAGAGATTAATAGAACTCTTTGAAGATGATCACGATATTGCACAAATTGCCCGCATCATGGGCCGCACCCCCACCGCCATCCGCATGCGCTTGGAAAAGAAAGGGTATTTGTGAATCCCCCTTACCCCAGCAGCTCTACCGCCTCCATGTTTTCATCACGGTAGTACTGCTCGCAATTATCTGAGAATGTTCTGTAGCACTGCTGAAAATATTCCTGATAACCGGTGATGTTTTCTGAGGAATATACCGCAAAGGATTGCATGTATAACTCCGGTTCCCGTTCACTGCCGTAGTATATCTTAAAGAACAGCGGTATCAGGTCAATCGGTTGTTTTGCAAAACCGGTCAGTTTGCCCACTCCCTGCTGAAAAGTCAGTTCCTGCTTCATTTGTGATTCTATTTCCCCTTGCGGAAAAATAACCACGGCATTTTCCGGGTTTTGAAGTTTCTCCGCCGCATAGAGCAGTGATTCCACCACACTTTTTGGTTTGCCCGGATTAACGGAAAAAGCCCCCACATTACGGAAGAATGTATATTTCCGCAGCTGTTCTTCCAGCATCA
>CAYYJL010000398.1:0-3384 GCA_964472245.1 uncultured Ignavibacteriaceae bacterium
ACATTTATGGAGGCATCCATGATCCATAACATTCCGGCAGCCACCCACAAAGCGGGGGAGTTTGGCATAATAATCAAAGCCAAGGATGCCAGGATTGCACCTATCAGGAAAAATGGTCTTCTTCTCCCCAGTTTTGACCAGGTTCTATCAGACATATATCCGATAATGGGCTGAATAAGCAATCCTGTGGTTGGTGCGGCTATCCACAGTATGGGCAGCTCATCAATCGAAGCCCCGAGCGTTTCAAAAATTCTGGAAACATTTGCGTTCTGCAGTGCAAATCCGAATTGAATCCCCAAAAATCCAAAACTCATGTTCCAAATCTGCCAAAAATTTAACCGGGGTTTTTCCATGCTTGCTTTCAAGTATATTGCAAAGTAAAATTAGAAACTTGTCGGTCGTTAAAATAAAGCAAAATTCTCAAATACGTTCATGTAATATGGGTTTCAGGTGAAATTACGGAGTCTGATCAATCAGGTCAGGGGAATGCGGGGCAATGCACTGTTCCTTACTCCGCCTCTTGCTGAAAAGCCGCTATCCTGTCTTTTTACCAATCCTGCCTGTGCCGTCAGAGTGAAGGAGCTGAGGGATATTCTGAAAATAAGTGACAGATTATCCAATACTCCACAACTATCGGGTTATTTGACTTTGGACTATGAGTTTGGTTTGCTTTTGGAGGAGCGTCTAAAAAAGAAGCTTGTTCCATCTAAACAAAGCTTTGGATGGTTTTATGAATTTGGGGAAAATGATTTCCGACGAATTGATTCGCGGGAGATTCAATTTCCTGCCGATACGGGCGGAGAGCATTACAGAATCAGCAAGATTGAGTTGAGTGACGATTTTAGCTCATTTTCAGAAAAGATTAACCGATTAAAACGGTTTATTGGGGAAGGAGATACCTATCAGATTAATCTGACGACAGAAGCAAATTTTGTAATGAAGGGGGATGTGGTATATTTTATCAGAGATTTGCTTATCAATCAATCCGCCGGATATATAGCCATTATCAATCAGGATGACAGACTGATTCTCTCTATCTCGCCGGAATTGTTCTTTAAAATTGAAAATGGCATTATTGTTACCGCTCCGATGAAAGGGACAATAAAACGGGGATCTAATATAGAGGAGGATAAAAGACAAATTGAAAAACTCTTGAGCAGTCCTAAAGAGCGGGCAGAAAATCTCATGATTGTGGATTTGCTGCGGAACGATATCGGCAAAGTTTGCGAATACGGTTCCGTAGGCGTGGATAAACTCTTTAAGATTGAAACACTGGAAACCGTTCATCAAATGGTATCGTATATATCCGGAAAACTGAATCAAGGCGTGCAGTTTGCTGATATTATCCGGGCCCTTTTTCCCTGCGGCTCAGTAACCGGAGCTCCTAAAATAGCAGCTATGGAAATTATTCATGAGCTGGAAAAAAGGAAGCGCGGCATATATACCGGTACTATTATGCTTTTTATGGATAATATGGTTACTGCCAACGTTGCCATCAGGACCATTGAATTGGAACAAAGAGGGGATACGAGTATTTATGACGGCAAACTTCCCGTAGGTAGCGGCGTCGTTTGGGACAGCGAACCTGCTGCGGAGTATCAGGAGATAAAGAAAAAAGCAGAATTCCTGACAACTAAATCAAACAATTTTTACCTGTTTGAAACAATTCTCCGGGATAGCACAGAATTTACCATGCTGGAATTACATTTGGAGCGCCTCCGCCGCAGTGCCGAATTCCTCCTTTTCCGCTTCGATCGTGGAAAGATACTGAAGGCGCTGAATGAGGTTGCAGTTACCGGGGAAAAGTTCATTGTAAAGCTTATACTGGAAAAATGGGGTCATCTTCGTATTGAAGTGAGGGAGTGGAGGCCGCAAGAGGAGCAACTGCGCGTTAAGCCGGTTTACGGCAAAGTTACAGCAGACAACCGTTACTTATACTTCAAAACGTCCAACCGGGCAATGTATGAGGAAGAATTCAGCAAGGCAAAGTCTGAGGGTTTTGACGAGTGTATTTTTATAAATGAGAGCGGGTTTGTGACCGAGGGAAGCCGGAATAATGTATTCTATTCCATGGATGGAAAACTATACACACCTCCGTTAAGCGATGGACTTTTGCCCGGCGTTTTGCGGGAAGAGATGCTGAGCAATAAAACTTGTTCCGAAAGGAGCATTTCCTTAGCTGAAGGTAAGAATGTCAAAGAATGGTTTATCGGTAATTCAGTCTATGGTTTAAGGAAAATTACCATTATTCTATAGAATAATGCAATTTTTAGGGGATACGGGCTCATTTTTCAAGGTAAATTATTTATCTTTCAGGGCTAATAAAAAATCATCAAATGGCTGAAAAAATATCAAACAGAAAGCGTGAACATCTGGAATTATCCTTAACGGATAAGGTGCTGTTCCGCCAGAAAACGACCGGATTTGAGCGGTACGATTTTGTGCACTGCGCGGTCACGGAAGTTGATATTTCCCAAATTAACCTTGAGACAAAATTTTTCGGGAAGAACATAGCGCTGCCATATATGATTTCCTGCATGACAGGGGGGACTGATGAAGCCAATAATATCAACAAGAAACTGGCAGAATCTGCCAAAACTCTTAATATTCCGCTCGGATTGGGTAGTTTGCGGTATGCAATAGAAACTGATGCGTATGACCATCTTATTGAGGAAATTGCGGAGTTGGCAAGTCCGGCACCCATTGTAGGGAATATTGGCATTGCCCAGGTTTGCAAAAATGAGGGGATTGATAAACTTAAGAAATTGGTTCAAACCACGGGGATGACTGCAATGGCAGTTCACTTTAACCCTGCACAGGAATTATTTCAGCCCGAAGGGGAGTGGAATTTTTCCGGTTTACGCAAGGCGTTCAGGAATTTTTGCGAGCTAATAGAGATTCCTGTTATTGCAAAGGAAGTTGGTTCCGGAATATCCGGACCGGCTGCACACACTCTGCTCAAGAATGGTGCTAAAGCGATAGACACGGCGGGTGCCGGTGGAACGAGTTGGACGGCAATAGAGTTTTTAAGGAGTAAGGAAGAAGGCCTGAATCAGGAGATATTTCACGACTGGGGCATTCCTACGGCAGATTCCTTACATGCGGTTCATAAATTAAAGTTAAAAAAGAAATTTTTATTAATCGCTTCCGGCGGAATTAATGATCCGTTGAGCTCTGCTAAGGCCATAGCACTTGGTGCTGATATGACAGCAAGTGCCCGGTCTGCATTGATTGCATTGGAAGAAGGAGGAGCAGACGGAGTTACGGCATTGTTTAATCAATGGGGTGACATATTAAAGAAAATTATGTACCTGACCGGGTCGCATAATTTAAAGCAATTTAGAAAAGATAAAATTTACAGAACAGAAAGATTCAGCTAAGAAA
>CAYYJL010000399.1:0-3378 GCA_964472245.1 uncultured Ignavibacteriaceae bacterium
TTTTATGTATTTACAGGATATTTTATCCTGAAAAGGGCCAAATCCGGTTAATTATCAAATAAGTAAGTATGTAAGCAAATAATAAGCCAAATTAAATCGGTTGAGCTGCACTATTTGTTCACCCAGCCGGGATGTCAATTCTGGCTTCATATACGCTCGGCTGTCCTACGGTCTGAACTAATGTACTTTTCTATTCTTCCGCGGAGAAAATTTCGTCAATCGAAAATAATTGTTTGGGGTCAAGGTATCCTTAATTAGTCACACATCACTCGATGTATAGGATGTATCATCGAAAACAGCTCTTAAATGTACAATCTAAGCACCCGGCTGGTCTGTTTAACCCGTTATTTTATAATTCACATATTTCCATCCACAATCCAAATTATTGTTTACATAACAATTATTATGTAAACACAATAAGGATTTATGTGCACAAATTTTACACTTTACACGACAGCTTTGTGATTTTTGTTACTTCCCGTCAAACATCAATATATATACTTCATTTGCAGATTGTATTCTTATGTATATTTACTTTTGTAAAACACAACTTTTCAGAAAGGGACACCCATGTTTACATTACGTTACCTGCGGTCTTTTCTGATGCACATCATCATAATTCTTGCTGCTCTGGCTCTTATGTCTTGCGCTGAAGAAGACCCGCTTTCAACCGAAAACGATCCGGTTCTTTCCAAAGAAAAATCCACTCAGGCAACCGGCCTCCTGGAAAATCAATTCTACACCATGATTCATGAAAACTACGGAACACTTAATCAGTTTGATCAGGTGAATCTATCCGCAGCAAATACCCTTTATAAGGATGCGCTTACTCTTGATGCAACCAACACCGATGCACAATTTGGTGCTGCACTTACCGAGTTCCTTATGGTTTATGCAGACCCGGATTTTAACGCTCTTATCAAGGATTTGGATTCCTCCTTTGGTGAAGGCAGCGGTTTTGCTGCGTTAACCAAAATTGCACTGCTTCCTGCAGGCACAAAATCAATGAAGATTCCTGTGGAAGATGCTGCTCTCTCGGCTTCATCCATGTTTAATAAAGTCATGAAGGATCCTCCTCTGTTCAGCAGAATTCAAACTGTGTTCAGAACCAAAGTTCTGCCGCGTGTGGAATATGCCGCAGCAGCCATGGCTAAGCTGGAAAGTAACAACGCATTTAAGTTTGTCATCTCCGGCAAAATGCAGGGTGACCCGAACCTTCAGCCCGTTGCTCTCTATCCCGCAGAAGTATATATGATGGATGCCATGCTTCATTTCCTGAAGTTTTATGTGGATTTCTTCCTTATATATAAATTTGATCTTCCTGATTACTCCCAATCTTCTTTGCTGAGCGCCTTAAATCAAAACAGCACGTCTTTCTTTGTCCTTGCTCCGGACGGGCAGGCACGTGCTACAGCCGCAAAAGCAGACCTGACAACCATGGTGTCAAAACTTTTGTCAGGTATAACATCGCTGGAGACTCTTTCAGGCACCAAGCCGGATGCTGTTATCCGTTTAGGCAATGATGGTATCAGACAGAGAGATTTGGATACCACAAAAAAATACTTAAACGAATTCAACGATGCGCTTTCACAAACAATGACCGTTGAACTTAAAGATGCCGATAGTGAAGGCAACGACTATACCATTCAGGTCAACCTGGGTGCGTTCTTCACCAACCTGCCTCAGAATCCAAAAGCTGCTTACCTGCCGGCTTATACCATAGAGCCCAACGGACCGGAAGATATCAGCTTCCAATGGAATGCACAAACGTATGCAGAATTCACCTTCCCGGATCCCACTTTCGGAGGTGTTTTCCCGGGTATGACCAATGAAAAGATGAAACGCCTGATGCGCATTGACGAGGATTTTGCGTTTGAGCTGATGGGACACCTGCGCTGGTATTACAATCCCGGTTATCCCGACATTAAATTGAAAATATATACCGCTTCAGCATCTTATCTGATTACCGTAGATGAAGGTGCAGAGTACCGCCTTCTTATCCGCGATGCCGGCAATACCCCCATACAAATTACGGGATACGCCATTATGTACGGCACCGAAGAGATTGAGATGCAGATGCTGCAATCAGGCGATGTAATATATATTCAGGCAAAATCACATAATTACCTGGAAGTCCGCGCTCCTGTAGTTCCGTACAACCTGAACGGATTTGCTCAGTCTAACCCGGCAGGGGTTCAGCTGAGCTGGTCAATGTACCCCGATCTGTATTGGAGTGAGTTTCTCGTTTACCGTAAAACGGGTACTGGAAATTTTGAACTCCTCACGCCGCATATGGGCAATTCATATACTGATTTTAATATCTCATCAGGAATGAATTATACCTATATGGTCAGCTCAAATACAGACCGCTGGTATTATGGTTATCCGGCACTGGTACCTGTTCATGAAATTACCACTAATGAGGTTACCATAACACCGTGATAAGAGTGAAAACAGTAACTCTTCTTTTCATTTTGGCTGCGGGGAGTCTTTTCCCGCAGCCGGTTATTCAGGATGCCGGGCAAAACCCGGGTGCCTCCTTTGGATATTTTAATATCTTCAGCGAAAACTCTCCAAAGGGCTCCACCGCCTTGTACCATACAGATTATAGCTTTATATACAATGACGGGAATCCTTCATCTCCTCTTTCTGTACGCCTTTCCCGCAGCGGTTATTTTGCTGAAACCATATATTCCGGAGACCTGCAATCTTTCCGGTTAGACAGCAGAACTGCAAAAATATCTCTTTCCACCCGATACGGGAATGACCGTTACTCACTTGAACCGTATATCTCCTTAGGCAGGACGGAAAAGAGTGCCGTTAATAATGCTTCATTAAAAATCACTGCTTTCCCTTCAATCATGAAAGGCGGCAAGATAGGGGTTTCCATTTTTGGGTTTTCAGACGCAATTGATATATACGGCGCCGCGGTCAATCAAACACTGGATTTACCGGTCTCCATAGCAGGAAGCGGTTCCGGGCTTTTTACAGAATTTTTACTCTCCCCCTCAGTTTCACTCTCCGCCGGGTATTCTCAAACTTTCCCGGACAGGAAAACACCGCGTTCCGGTTTTTACTCATACGCTGCTCTGAAAAGCAGTTCCGCTGAAATAAAACTTACTAAACAATTTGCCGGTTCAAAATTTTCTCTGTTGTGGAGTTCGTTCTCCTCAAACGGCAATGCAGAAGCGCTGTACGGTATTGATATCTTTTCATATATAACACTGCAGCGGCTGAAATATCAAACCATCTCACTGGAATCAGAGATGTTCCTTTCTCCACGTTCGCGGCTAAACTACTCTGCAGGATATATTTCGCTGTCCGGCAAAGCATCCGGAACTCTGCAAACATGGCCGTTCACCACGCTGCTCATCAATA
>CAYYJL010000400.1:0-3374 GCA_964472245.1 uncultured Ignavibacteriaceae bacterium
AACAGGATTTGCGGTGGGTGATAACGGAACGATACTTAAAACAACCAATGGCGGTGTAAACTGGCAGGCGGTCAGTTCAGGCAGCTCCACCTGGCTGTTGAGTATATATTTTGTGAATGCCCAGGTTGGATATATAGGTGGATTTGCCGGAAATATCCTAAAAACAACAGATGGCGGAACCACATGGAGCCAGCTATCCATCAATACAACCGATAAAATTACCGGGTTGTATTTTCTGAATGAAACCACCGGTTACGCGGTGGGGGGAGATGATTACGGCAGCAACGGAATTATTATGAGAACTTCAGACGGCGGATTGAACTGGACTGAAGTATTCAGCGAAAATGTTTCCATTATCTGGGGGATAACATTTGTGGACGCAGTAAATGGCTATGCTGCAGGCGGGACTAATTCCGGCAGTACCGCATTTTTACTCAAGACGACGAATGCCGGACTAAACTGGAGTTCTATACCCGTTTCTGCAAAGTTTCCGCTGCACGCCATTGGTTTTTCATCTGCTGATACAGGATATGCTGCCGGTGCCGAGGGAACACTATTAAGAACAACCGATGCAGGTGCAACATGGGTTATGCAGAACCTGCCGACAAGAAACTCGCTTAATACATTACATGCACAGCAGGGCGGTGTTTGTTTTGTTGCGGGGATTAACGGCAGCATTTTAAATACAGGTGTTACAACAGATACAAAAGAATTCTTTCAGGTTGAAACCCCCGCTGCATTTCTGCTGAGTCAGAATTATCCTAATCCATTTAATCCGCAGACGGTCATTACCTTCACGCTGCGGGAACAGCAGCATGTTTTGCTTCAGGTGTTTTCCCCTTTAGGGGAAGAAACTGCACGTTTAGCAGACGGAGAATTTAACGAGGGAGTTCATACGGTTGCGTTTAACGGAAGCAGTTTTACTTCCGGTGTGTATATATATCAGCTGACTTCCGGCGGTCATGCTGTCAGAAAAAAAATGATGCTGATAAAATAATCGAGAAGAGAATGAGAAGAAACCATATTTACTTTGCTTTCATGATATTTTTTTCGGCTTGGGGAGCAATTCAGGCGCAGCCGTATCCCGGGTATACATTGTTCGGGCCGTTTAATTCCAGAAATACGTATCTGATGGATTTAAATAATACCATTGTAAAAACCTGGACACATTCCAAAACCGGCGGATATACTGCATACCTGCTGAAGTATGGTTCGGTTATAAGAACATCGCAGTCTACCGGCTCATCAATAAACGGCGGCGGAGCACAGGGTGTTCTGCAGCGTTATGACTGGAACGGTAATCTGATATGGGAATACACCTACAGTTCCAACTCATACCGGCAGCATCATGATATAGAACCGATGCCCAACGGTAATTTTCTTATCATTGCATGGGAAGTTAAAACAGCAGCACAGGCAATCGCAGCAGGATACAGCGGAAACCGTACCCTATGGCCGGAGCATATTCTGGAAATACAACCTGTGGGAACCAACGGCGGTAACATTGTGTGGAAGTGGCATTTTTGGGATCACATGATTCAGGACTATGATTCTTCAAAAGCAAATTACGGCAACGTAGCGCAGCATCCGGAATTATTGGATATCAACGCGGGGACAGCGATGACTGACTGGATTCACATTAACGGTATCAGCTACAATCCTGAGCTTGACCAGATTGTTGTTTCCTCCCACTATCTGCATGAAGTCTACGTGATAGACCACAGCACCACAACAGCAGAGGCAGCGGGGCACACAGGCGGAAGATGGGGAAAAGGAGGAGATATACTATACCGCTGGGGCAACCCTGTTAATTACCGGGCACCCGGTGCGCAGGTTTTTAAGGTAGTTCATAATGCATATTGGATTCCCAAAGGATTACCCGGAGCCGGAAACATCATGGCTTTTAACAACCGCGAAAATCTTGGCAATTCCATTGTTACAGAGATTACTGCTCCCGTGGATAGTGCAGGGCACTATATATATACTCCCGGTGCTGCATACGGTCCGGCGAACCCAACCTGGAGTTATACGGCTCCGGGGTTTTACTCAAATCATCTCGGCAGTAATCAGCGTCTGCCTAACGGCAACACTCTGATGGTGGAATCTACCACAGGATTTTTTACTGAGGCGGATTCACTGGGTAATTCTGTATGGACTTATAACCGCGGCTCACAAGTTGTCCGTGCTCTCAGATATGGTTTCGATTATCCCGGGTTGAGATTTTTTACAAACAACCAAATTGCTGTTAATGAACTGCATGTGAAGAATACACTCTTCCCGGATTCAGCAGGTGAATTTGATCCGTGGATTGAGATATATAACAATACCGATACGGCAATCTGGCTGGATGGCAGATATTTGTCTGATGATGCTGCACAGCCGGGCAAATGGCGCTTTCCGGATAATACTTTGATTCCTGCAAAGGGATATATCGTTGTCTGGGCTGACGGTGATGTGACACAGCCGGGGCTTCATACAAACTTTACGATGCAGGAAAGTGGAGGCAAATTATTTTTTGCCAACATAGACAGGTCGGTTATTGATACCATATCATATTCAGTACAGACGGAAAATATATCGTATGGCAGAATTCCGGACGGGACAGGAGAATTTACTTTTACTGTACCAACACCCGGCGCAAAAAATGCTGCCACTCAGCCGCCTTTGCCGCAGCCGCTCTCTTTTATGTCAGTTACAATTAATGAAATTATGAGCGATAATGACAGCATACCTGATCCTTCCGGCGGGTTTGATGACTGGATAGAGTTTTATAATACCACCGATTCCGTTATTGACCTGAGTGGTATATATATAACCAAGTCGCCTGATGTATCAACCGGCTGGTCTTTCCCGGAATTTACCACCATTGCTCCCGGCGGATATCTGATTGTCTGGGCTGATGCCGATACAGCACGGCTGGGGCTGCACGCCAATTTTACCCTGAATCATACTGCAGATGCTTTGTACTTCCTGAATATTGATTCCACAGTTATAGACAGTATATCCTTTGGTGATCAGGTAACAAATATATCCTATGCCCGGCTGCCAAACGGTACGGGAAGTTTTGCCGCAGCAATGCCAACACCCGGCGCTGAAAATCAGGCGCTGCCTGTAAATGTGCATCCCGGGGAAACACTGCCGGCGGTTTTCAGCATACGGCAGAATTATCCTAATCCTTTTAATCCGGAGACCGTTGTCAGATATTCTCTCCCTAAAGCAGAAAACGTGACGATGCGGATCTATGATATACTGGGTAAGGAAATTGCTCTGGTGTTTAACGAACATCATGAGGCAGGAGAATATGCTGTCACTTTAAATTTTAATTCCATGCAGGGTTTTGCCGGGAGCGGTATATATATCTGCAGGATTACGGC
>CAYYJL010000401.1:0-3373 GCA_964472245.1 uncultured Ignavibacteriaceae bacterium
TTACGTGCACCATGAGTCAGCGGACAGTTTTCAGGGGCATGTGAACCTGTGGTTGAATAAGGGGATTCGCATAGATCACGAAACTCACCTGTTTCAGCAAATGCTAAACTATGGTAATGCAGCGAGGTATAGGTTAATACTGCACTGTAAACCAGCAACAGCAGCACTGCCGGTAGTCCTTTACTGAATTTTCTTAATCTCATATTGAAATATGCAAAATGCCTAAAAATTAGAAAAGGGATAAAATTTTATCGGTTTTATCCCTTTTGCTGATAAACCTACATATAAATAAAGGAAAAGGGGATGAGGTTCCTTAAGTGAAATCTCATCTTGGCTGCCGTTAATCTCTTAATGCGTGCTTAGATAGATTCGTTTGACAAATAGTAAGAGGGATAGCAGGTATGGCAAATGTGAATATGCAAGGATCACTGAGCTTTTTAGATATTAAAGTACTATAGCTTTTTTTTGGGAGAATAAATATTCTAAAGATTTGAGAAATTACACTCCTGAATCGGCTCAAGTTTCGTTGTTTGTCTCCCCGATGAGTGGTAACTTTAAAGATTAAATTTTTTGGAGTTTGGATGCAGAATTTTACCGGATTAGACTATTTTAATATTGACGACTTATTATCAGAAGATGAAAGAATGGTGCGGGATTCCGTGCGTGAGTTCGTTTCCGCTGAAGTAATCCCCATAATTGAAGAATATAACAGAGAATCTAAATTCCCATCGCAGCTTATTCCGAAAATGGCAGAATTGAGTCTTTTTGGTATTACCCTCCCGGAAAAATATGGGTGTGCAGGGATGAATAACGTAGTTTATGGACTGGCAATGCAGGAGTTGGAGCGAGGAGACAGCGGAATCAGAAGCTTTGTTTCAGTACAAAGTTCCTTGGTAATGTACCCGATTTTTACTTTTGGGACTGAAGAACAGAAAGATTACTGGCTGCCCAAATTGGCCAGCGGAGAGAAAATTGGCTGTTTTGGATTGACTGAGCCGGATTATGGGTCAAATCCCGGCGGAATGGTAACTAAGGCAGAAAAGACTGACGGTGGTTACTTGCTGAACGGTGCAAAAATGTGGATTACTAACGGAACGGTAGCTGATGTAGCGGTAGTCTGGGCTAAATTAGACGGTAAAGTTACCGGCTTTCTGGTAGAAAAGGGAATGAAAGGTTTTACTGCTCCGGAAATGAAAGGAAAACACTCCCTGAGAGCTTCTGTAACATCTGAGCTTATATTTGATAATGTATTCATACCGGAAGCCAATCGTTTGGTGAAGAGTGACGGACTTAAAAGCCCACTGATGTGTCTTAACCAGGCACGTTACGGAATTGCCTGGGGTGTTGTTGGGTCTATGATGGCTTGTTATGATTCAGCATTGAATTATGCAAAATCCCGCATCCAATTTGGGAAGCCGATTGCAGCTTTTCAGATGACACAAGAAAAACTCGTCTATTTTCTGACAGAAATTACCAAGTCTCAGCTGCTTAATTTACAGCTTGGAAGATTGAAGGATAGCGGAAAACTGAAATTTCAACATGTTTCCCTGGCAAAACGGAATAATTGTGAGATTGCTTTAACTATTGCAAGAATGTCGCGTGAAATATTAGGCGCAAACGGCATACTCGATGAATACCCTGTAATGCGCCATGCTGCTAATCTTGAATCTGTAAAAACCTATGAAGGTACTCATGAAATGCATACGTTAATATTAGGTGAAGATATTACTGGCTTTGCGGCGTTTGAATAAATTAAGGAAAGAGCATTGAGCAAGAAGAATCGCGATAAGATATTATATGAAGGATTAACCTTTGATGATGTGCTCCTGATTCCCGGTAAATCAGAAGTGCTCCCGAGAGAAACCAATATAAGCACTAAGCTTTCCCGTAAGATTAAGTTGAGTGCTCCGTTCATCTCCGCTGCTATGGATACCGTAACAGAAGCACCGATGGCAATAGCGATGGCTCGTGAAGGAGGTATCGGAATACTGCATAAGAATATGAGCATTGAAGCACAGTGTTCAGAAGTTGATAAGGTGAAACGTTCTGAAAGCGGAATGATTCTTAACCCGGTCACTCTAAAAGGCGAGGATACAATAGCTTATGCTTTAGACCTTATGAGACGGTATAGCATTTCCGGAATACCCGTAACCGACGATAAACAGATTTTAATTGGTATTCTGACCAACAGGGATTTGCGTTTTAAACCGGATCTAAATCTGAAGGTGAGAGATCTGATGACTTCAGAACATCTGATTACCGTTCAAGAGCGTCCTTCCTTGGAGGATGCTGAAGAGATTCTGCAGAGGTATAAAATTGAAAAGCTTCCTGTTGTTGATAAGAACAGAAAACTTAAGGGCTTAATTACCTTCAAGGATATTCAAAAGAAAAAGAGATACCCTAATGCTTCCAAGGATGAGCATGGAAGGTTGCTCACGGGAGCAGCGGTAGGGGTCACGGCAGATACAGCTGAAAGAGTTGCTGAATTAGTTAAATCCGGGGTGGATGTGGTTGTTATTGACACAGCACATGGGCACAGCTCAGGAGTGTTAAAGACAATTAAATCAATAAGAAAACAGTTCACGAATATCCAGTTAATTGCAGGTAATATAGCTACTTCGGAGGCAGCACGTGATTTGGTTGCTTGTGAGGTAGACGCAGTTAAAGTCGGGATTGGACCCGGCTCAATTTGTACCACTCGTGTTATTGCTGGCGTTGGTGTACCGCAAATTTCGGCAATTATGGAAGTACATAAAATCACCAGAGATGCCGGTATCCCTCTTATAGCTGATGGCGGAATTAAGTATACAGGCGATGTGGCAAAGGCAATTGCCGCCGGAGCAGATTCAGTTATGATAGGCGGTCTGTTCGCCGGAGTAGACGAGAGCCCGGGTGAAAAGTTATTGTATGAAGGCAGGAGTTTCAAAGTCTACCGCGGAATGGGTTCAATGGAGGCAATGAAAAGCGGGAGCAAGGATAGATATTTTCAGGATGTAGAAGAGGATATCAGCAAACTGGTTCCTGAGGGCGTTGAAGGCAGAGTTCCTTATAAAGGCCCTCTCTCTGAGACCATATACCAATTAATCGGCGGGCTGAGAGCTGCAATGGGTTATTGCGGAGCTAAGAAAATTGCAGACCTGCAGTCCAAAACATCATTTGTTAAAATTACAGCAGCCGGTCTGCGTGAAAGTCATCCGCATGATGTTGTGATCACTAAAGAAGCCCCGAATTATCATCTCTGATGGCAGAGGAGATTTATGAAAAGCGGATAGGTGAGTTTCGCACATTGCTCAACTCTGCCGGATTCACCGGAGGACTATGGAGTAATCCTGAACTTCTCATCCACTTATCAGGCAATACTGATATTGAAGGT
>CAYYJL010000402.1:0-3369 GCA_964472245.1 uncultured Ignavibacteriaceae bacterium
ACCACGATCTCCTTCCCCATGCTAATTACCTGGCAGAAAGGGTTCTTTGCCTTCCTATTTACCCTGAACTGGAATTAGATACTGTTGACAGAATTATCTCATTGATTCAAGAATTCTTTAAAAGCACTCCTTAATCAATTGATAAACGATAAACCTGAAGAAATAAAGTATAAGGCAAAACAGGGCATTTTTTGGAGTTTTACCGAAAAAGCGGGTACACAAATACTCGCCTTTGTTATCGGCGTCATAATGACCCGGATACTGCTCCCCTCAGATTATGGAATTATTGCTTTGTTGGAAATTCTTGCTTCTATCGGACTTATCATATCGAATTTTGGCTTAGGTCAATCGTATATTATAAACGCCGGTTCTGATAAAGAAGGTTCAACCGTTTTTATCACCAATATGGCAATTTCATCTGCTTTGTATCTGGTCATTTACCTGTCAGCACCCTACCTTGCTTTATATTATAACATTACTTCTCTGGAACTGTTAATAAAGGTGTTTTGTCTGAATCTGCCTTTGCAAACAGCCGGTATGTTTTATCAGTTTGTTCTTATCAGAAAATTCGAATTAAAGATTTTAACCATTATTAAGGTGGTGAGTTTATTGATTGCTGGCATATCAGGTATATATTTTGCAGTAGCCGGGTATGGTGTCTGGGCTTTAGTTGTCTACTTTAATTCCTATTTTCTGTTGAATCTGATTCTGCTTATAATATTTTCCGGGTGGAAACCCTTATGGTCTTATAATCTGACCTATCTTAAAACTCAGATTAAAAAGGCCTCTGAAATTGCTTCAACCGATTTGATTGACATCCTTTATACAAACTTCGTTACGTACTGCATCAGCAGGACATATTCAATGCGAATCACCGGATTTTACTCAAAATCCAGAACAATACAGAATACACTGGTGACTTCCTTGCAGCAGTTAATGCAATCGGTTTCCTTGCCTTTGCTGGCAATTTTGAAAGGCAACAGCATGGAGCTTGTTTCTGCATTCCGGAAACAAATCAGGATGCTCTCATATTTTACTTCGATGATTTTTGGAATAATCTTCCTGTCTGCCGAACCTTTTGTTGAAATTGTTTTTACGGCAAAATGGATTCCAATGGTTCCATATTTCAAGCTCTTGTCTATTTTAAGCTGGATTATGACCATGCAATATCTTCACTCAACACTCTTAATTACCCTGGGACGCAGCCGGTTGAATCTGGTACTCGAAAGTATCAAGAAACTTTCTATAATCGTTTCGCTTATGTTAGTTATAACTTTTGGAGTCGAATATGTAATTTTAGCTCAGATAGTATTACTGTTGCCGGGGCTGCTTGTGAATATCGGTTATACCTTTAAGCTTATACATTATCCGGTTCGTCAACAATTACCGGATCATTTTTCCACAGTTGGACTGATGATTGTTACCGGACTGATTATTTCATTAATCTCTGTTTATATCGAGTCTCAAATCGTCTTACTTTCAATTACCGTTTTAGGAAGTTTGTTGATTTACATTTCAGTCGGTTATATCACGGGAATCAGCGAACATAAACAAATTCAGAACATCATAAATTCAGTTAAAAGACAGTCGCGGTGATTTCACTAAATTCGCAAGTGAAGCAAACACAAATATGAAAATCAAGCTATTATTCGTGTATTTGCTGAGAAAAACAGTATGAATGCAACTGGTGTAAATCTTAAAGCGGGATTTGATTCTCTTCAAGCACAGTATGTCTCATACTTTGAAAAATTCACGCATGACCATCCCATTGTCTTTACACTCCCGACAGTAATACAGTTAAAGGAGCTCGGGCTACTTTTGTATCGGGCAATTGATTCTTATTGCTCGAACTTTTCATCATACAGCCATATCCTGCCCCGTATGGAAAACGAGGCGCGTATACTCGAAATATGCAGGCAATACCCCTATCGGGTTGGTTCATTCAGGGCGGATTTTATTGTTGACCAAAATAAAAAATTGCGGATTATTGAGTTTAATGTGGGACAGCCTTTAAATGGATTTTTTACAACGGGGTTTTTTAATGCAATCGCACAAAAACAGGCTTTGGCAATTGGTATTGCAGGAATGATTGATATATACTCGCCGTTATTTCCCTATCTTGAGAAATACCTCTGCGGAAAAGAAAAGATATGTGTTGTTCATGGGGATGAGTATCCCGGTGAATTGAAATTTTATCCCGGGTTGTTCAAAAACGCAGGTATAGACTGCATTACTATCCACATAAATACATTAGATGAAAATCTGCACCTTCTTGCTAATTCCAGAGTGATCACGGAATTACTCCCCGAAGAAATATTGAGCATTTCTGACAAGGGCGTACACGCATTGTGTGAGAACCAGTCTCATAATGGTATCATCCCTGTTTTATTTTCGGGCAGCAAAAGATTTTTTTCTCTACTAAGACATCCTGAATTTCTGCAGCAAAACTTTACCAGTGCTGAGGCAGAAATTATTCAAAAATTTATCGTGCAAACATATTTGGCAGAAAAATCTCCGGAAATTTGGGCTGATGCTCTTACAAACAAGAATAAATATATTTTAAAGCATCATTTTATGGGCAGAGGAGAAGAAGTTCACCCCGGTTTTTTAACTCCCGCCGACCAATGGGAAAAACTTATCACATCTGAATTCTCCAAAAATTATGTTTTACAGGAATTTATAACCCAGAAACAATTCGCCGGAAGTATCAGCGGCAAGGAACGGCTTGATTTTATAACGGGGACATTGTTGTTTATCAATCAGGAATTTTTTGGACCGGGTTTTATAAGAACTCATACAACTCCCGTTACCAAGGGAACCGGTGACTTTAAAAAAATTGCCCCCCTGATTTCCGATTCAGAAAACAGAATACCCGGAATACAGTATCTGTAAGTGACAAAGGATATCCATCAAATTCGGATACCCTGTTTCTACTTCACCTGGACCATTCTTCAAACCTAATTTTAAGTACTGCATAGCTTTTATTCATGAATCATAACAGAGAGTGCTGGAACAGTGCTGATTTCCTAAAAATCACCCCTAACGCTGATTCTCGTGCATTCCCCGAATTTACTTACCAAAAATTGACTAAATTTGTACTTTTAATTCGGATTTATGAAGAAGAAAACCGCTGTTGTCGCCGTATCAGGCGGTATGGATAGCTGTGTGACTGCCGCATTTGCTGCTCAGGATCACGAACCGGCTTTCATGCATTTTAATTACGGTCAGCGGACGGAGTCACGCGAGCGGAAGGCATTTGAGCAGCTTGCAGATTTTTATTCCGTTAAAAACCGGCTTTCCGTGGATTTTACCCACTTTAAAGTTATCGGCGGTTCAGCTTTGACTGACAGCTCGATGGAAATCCACAAA
>CAYYJL010000403.1:0-3368 GCA_964472245.1 uncultured Ignavibacteriaceae bacterium
CCGGTACTTCCCTGTCAACCAGTACCCCCTGAATACTCTTTAATTCCTCTTCAGGTGTATGCGAGGGGTTATCGTAATATATACTCAACAGCTGTCTCTCATAAAACGGAATACCGTTAGCATACATATACTCCACTACTTCCTGCACATATTCGGAAGAAGACATATAGTCCCCGGTAAACTCACGGCAAACCGCATAAATCGGTTCTTTTATTTCAATAATTCCGGCTGGTTCTGCTATATCAGACATCTGTGTTGCCTCTCCGCACCGCTGTATATGACTTAGTCAGCCCTAAAAATTTCTCCTCGGTGATTTCTGCATAAGGGAACAACGTTTGCATTTCACTTTTTTTCAGCAGCCGTATTTCGTCAACTCTCTCTTCAGCTTCCTTCCTGCTTGCGGCTTTTTTATACCAGCCAAGATTAAACTGCTCCGTCAGGAATATCCTTCCTCTCCGCGGCATATAATGAAATCCGGGGAAAAGAAAATGCGGCTCTATGGGGAATTCATAAGCAGGAGTCTGTATAAAATAGACAGGTGCCAGTCTCTTTACTTCTTCTGCCATAAATCTCTGATTTTCAAAAGTTCCTAAATGTTCTATAACTGAATTGGAAAATACAATATCAAACTGATTTTCCTTATACCCCTGCAAATCTTCCGCTCTTCCTGCGGTTGGAATGATACCCGGGTAGGGGCTTGTTTCCGGCTCAGGATTCAGAAGAGTTATCGTGCAGTGCTCGCTCGTAAAATTCATCTGCTCCCAGAAATTAACCGTCCCTCCGATATCCAGAATATTCACATGCTTACCTCCGAAGCTCTTATATATATCCATGAACAGGGCAAACCGTTTCCGCCTCAGTTTATTGGATAAACTTTCCCTCCCTGTTACATCAGCACTGTTACGCAGTAAGTTCATATTTCAAAAAAAAGGCCGTATTCTTGTTTTAAGAATACGGCCTTCCGTCATAATAACCAAATCAGATAGCGTACCCGATACCAAAACGCAGAGCAAAGTCCGGAATGGTAAATACCTTAACACCAATACGCATATCGTCGAAAATAGTGTATTCACGGCTTAATCCGATACCTGTCGGCAGCGGGCTTCCCAAAAGACTCTTAACATCTTTGTTCTGATCAGGGTCCTGGAATCCCATTGCTATACCGTCGCCTATCATAATACCTGCTTCAAAGATATAATGAGGGTCGCGATACTTGGTCCATTTACCAAACGTCTGGAACACCAATCCGTCAATATCCAAAAACAGCAGCAAACGGCTTGGAATCAAAAGCCAGCCCCAGCCCTTCACCTTATCAGCCAGTTTGATGTTTGCGCCAAATTTAATACCTAAATCAACTTTCTTACCAAACTTATACCTTTCATACTCGTATGATAATTCATTCAGGTATTTAACAACATTGAGCGCCAGCGCATGGTCCCACGCCTTCATATCAACACCAAAGGTGAGCGATGAGGGGAACTGAAAATACGTGGTCTTTGTAAATGGATTTGCTGCTTTAACCGTCAGGTTTGGACGTGCTAAATCGAGCGAGTCAATAATAATATTTAATGCATCATCTTTTTCACCCAGCAGTCTTCCGGTCATAAATTTCGGCTGATAACTTTGTCCGTATGCATTTGGATCATGCATTTCAAATTTCGGTATATAATCAAATGCGAAAGAAAAGTTAAAGTTCTCTGTCTGATGAAGAATGCCAAACTTAACTCCCCATTTAGTATCATCATAATTCGCTTTAATTTTATAACCAAACTCATTGGTCTGCCCGGCAGAACGGTCAAGGTTCTGATCATCCGGGTCATTAAAATGATATTCCTGTGTTCTGTTCAGTACCATCATACCGTCAATCTGCATATTATAGTTTATGTAGTTGGTAACATTGTACTGAGTCAGAGCCAGGCCGAAATGTGTCCTGCCCCAGCTTGTATTCAGCAGCGGAGAGCCCACACCCACAGTCATCGCGTTTACTCTAAAAAATATATCAGAGGTAATTGTTATACCCAACGGAAGGTCTAACCGTACTTCCTGGTCTGATACCTGCTTCACTGATTCAAGTTTGGTTCTGATTCCGCTCAATACCGATGAGATTGAAAAATCTACCGGATATGTGACGGAAAGGAACGGAAACTGCAAACGTACCAAACCCGGCATCCTGTCCAAAGTTAAATTCGTTGGTTTTCGTCGGTTGCTTGAATGCGCCGGTTGGGAACGTAAAAGTTGATGTGTCTTTTAGAAAATCGTTCGTGGTGCTCTCAAGACTTTCATCAAGTGATTTATTAAAATCTATGCCAAGTAAATTAGCATCATAACTGAACTTGGAATCAAAAAACACAAAGGATTTCTGGTTCAGCAAACCAAGTTCTGCAGGGTTAGTGAATATTGCCGCAGAACCTGTACTCATACGCGGGGAAATTACCCTGCCCAGAGTTCCGGAGCCGAAACCGCCGCCCATTGCACTCATGCTGAATGCCATGTTAAAATTCAGTTCTCCGCCGGAGTAGTACCGCATCACAGGTGTATCTGACCCCTGTGCATACTGCACTTGAACGGTCATGAATAAAATTGTGAGTATATAATATATCTTTTTCATTCTTACACCTGCCTCTTAAAATTCGAATCCAAAAGTAACACGGCTGGTGCTCGCAATACTTGAGGATACATTTGTGTAGTCAAATAAGAACTTGCCGCCAAAAATTTTCATTTTCAGTCCGGTTCCCAGTACTATTCTTTCATCATCAATATTATTCACATAATTCTGCACTCCCGCCCGCAGATACAGGAACCCCCACAATCTCAGTTCTGTGCCGCCGCGTATTTTATTATATACATCACGGCTCAGGGAAGGTGCATAATCTGCCGTAAACATAAAATATTCCGCTATCTGGAAAGAAGACCCGATAACTGACTCAAACGGTACCAGTTCAGAATAACTGCCTTTGGTTTTCTCCAGCGGGTTATCCACTTTAGAATCCCAGAATACCGGTGAGTATATATCCTTGAACATAACACCCAGCTTAATGCGTTCGTTCAGCTGATATAATGCTCCCACATCAAACCCGAATCCGTTAGCGCTTCCCTTTACCTGATTCAGCTGGCCGTCTGCAATTTCATCCGGCTCAAAGATAACAAAGTCATCTCCGCCGATTGTGTTGTTTCCAAACGATGATCTGCGGTACTTCAGACTTCCGCCCACTGTTAAGCCGGGCAGCACTTTTCTTCCGTATCCTACCTGCACTGTCATTTCAGTCATGGTTTCATCACCTGCATATATAAGTGCCAGACCCATGCCGTCTAAACCGGATGTATATGGCATTGCATACCCGAGATAATTATATTTAACCAGCCCGAAT
>CAYYJL010000404.1:0-3350 GCA_964472245.1 uncultured Ignavibacteriaceae bacterium
ACAAAACATGGCGCAGCCATTATCAGAACAACAAAACCAGATTTACTGAATTACCTGATATCAGCCGCCTCGCTACTCAATTTCAACGGAACCTTGCAGAGATTAACCGTTTGTGCAAAGAACGAAATATTCAATTGGTTCTGCTCACAAGTCCCGTGATGTGGCGGGATGATAACACGGATTATGAAAAATCCCTTTTTTGGATGGGGGGAGTTGGAGATTATCAGGAAGGGCAAGCATCCGTATATTTCACTCCTGCTGCCTTAAAGCATGGGTTGACGTTAATTAATGGCGCACTTAAAGAATATGCAAAACAAGATGATATACCGGTCATAGATTTGGCAGAGGCAATACCTGCAGATACTTCAGCATTTTATGATGACTGCCATTTTAATGAATCCGGCGCAATAAAGGCGGCAGCTTTTGTACACTCGGAATTAGTAAAATTACCCGGATTCACGATGACGGTAAATAAATGAGTTCAATGAAAACTCATATGCGTGACGGATTTTTCGTAGTAGCCAGCAATCTCCTGGAAAAGGGAGTGTTTTTCCTGTTGTTTCTTCTTATTGCAAGAAACTACTCGGTTGAGCAATACGGCCTGCTGGTATCAGCATTTGCCATCGGCAATATAGCCGGCGCATTTTTTGATTTCGGATTTGTGTTTGCCTTTCAGCGGGAAAGTGCAGCACAGGGGGATGAGTTTCTCAAACGGCTGCCGGCAGGTATAATTTTCCGGTTTCTTTGCTGGGTGCCGTATCTTCTGGTAGTTTCAGCAACGGGAACGGGAGGGGCATCTAATCTGCATGTGCTTATCCTGCTTGCCTCGGCAGTTTATATATACAGTATAAATAACGATTTAAACGCCGTTCTGAACGGGCAAAAGTCATATAAATCCGTTTTCAGGTTACTTCTGATTGCCAGGAGTGTTCTTTTAGTTATCTCTGCTGTGTTGATTTATATGGGATTTGCGTTACATCCCGTTTTGTATATGTTTTTACTTTCCGGTGTTGTGCATTTTATTTTGTTGGCAGGTAAGCTGGGGTTATTCCGGAAGAGCAATGAATATTTTTCAATTACTAATGTAAAGGGATTGGTGCTGCTCGGCGCACCGTTCAGCATCAGTTACATACTTAATTGGGTTTATGACAAAGTGGATGTGCTGCTGATAGAACGTTTCTTAAATCTTCATGCAGTGGCAATGTATGCAACCGCATATTCTATATATAAGCTCCCGCAGTCATTTGCCAATGGGCTGATCACGCCGCTCTATACAGATTTTTCCAATGAATATGCAGAAAACGGATATTTACAGCTGCAAAGAAATAAATCAAGAATACTTTGGGTGTTTCTTCTTTCACTTTTTTCAGGATTAGTGTTTTACCTTTTTGCCTCAGAAATTATTTTATTGATGTATGGAGATAAGTTTAAGGAAGCCGATGTTCTGCTTACATACCTTGCCATAGGATTGCCCTTTTTGCTCATGAATAATGTAACGGGTGTCATGCTGAATGCTATCCGCCGTGAAAAAGCTGCCACTTTTTCAGTTTTTGCCGCAGGCCTTCTTAATATCTCCGTTAACGTAATGCTGCTGCCGGTAATTGGAGTGGCTGCGGCAGTCTTTGCTACCATAGCGGCGGAAGCAGTAATATTAATTTTACAGATCATATTCCTGTTTGCAAGGAGAGAGAATTTACGATGAAAGTTCTTCTGGCAGGAGTATATAAAAAAGAGGGGATGAGAACGGGTCCGGAGGAATTAGGTTACTCCCTTTTCACCGCGCTCAGCAATAATTGTGATGTTACCTTTCTTACAAAGTATTCTCTTCATCCGGCAGCATCATTCTTATCAAAATGGTTCGGGTATAGAGTTGAGGGCAGAGTGATTTATGCCGGATTTTTCAGGATGCGCAAAGCAGTAAGGCAGGTTAATCCGGATTTACTTCATATTGTTAATTTTGACCTTTTTGTCAGCATTCTTTTCCGGTTTAAAGGGAAGGTTACAAAAAGTATTTATTCTGTTAACGGTATTGTACGGTATGACAACAGCGTAAAGAAAATAGTTGGTTTTTTCTTTAAATTTAAGTCGCAGCTGGCGGAAAAGATGATTTTCAGTAAGACAGATGCATTGGTTTTTCCAAGTACAATTGCAAAAGAACTAACAAAGAAATACTATGGGATTGATAACAAGAGAGGGAAGGTTATTCCCAACGGAATTGCCGTTGAAAACTTTAGAGGGGAACGGCAGTCTGCTTCTTCCGGAAAATTTTTATCGGTAACTGCCTATGCAGTACATCCGACAAGAATTGCCGGGCTTGAAGTATTTTTTGATGCAGTGATCGGGACGGAGTTTAAGTTTAAGATGGAAATCTTTGGTGATGTCGGATCGTTGGTTATTCCTGCTCCGCTGAGACCACACATTAAACTGATGAAAGCTGCCGGATCGCAGGATTGGTCCAGGAAACTGTTAGATACAGATATATATGTATCGCTGGGTTATCATGAAACATTTTCAATTGCCTCTGCCGAGGCACTGGCAGCGGGGTGCTGCGTTATTGTATCAAAAAACACGGGGATTGGTGAATACATAACTCATGGTGAAAACGGATTTGTTGTTGATATGACAACTCCATACCAATTGCGGGAAGTATTGCTCTCTTTGCAGAGGGATGCCGGATACAGAATAAGAGTACAAACGGCAGCCGGTGAATTAGCGGAAAAGTTTACCTGGCATGAAATTTCTCTCAGGTATAAATCTTTTTATGATTCTTTATTAAGGGACATTTTGTAATGCGCATAATGTATATCTCAAATCATTTGCGCCATACCTGCGGCATCACATCGCATTTATTTTATCATGCCCTTGAGTTAAAAAAATATGCCGGTATTGAAATGCACTTTGTTTGCGGCGGGGGGGATGCAGTGAAGAAATTCAGAGATTCAGAATTGTCTGTAACAGTCGTAAAGGAGATAATGCATGAGACCCGCACTGTTGCCGGGTATGCATTAGCCATCATAGAATTGAGAAAACTGGTCAAGGAATTCCGTCCCGATATAATGCACTCCCATCACTATTTTGCAGCAAATATCGCTAAAGTGGCAGCAAAATTCTATAAAATTCCTGCAGTACAAACCATTCATGGCTTAATACCACCCATTGGAAAATTACCGCACTTTGCAGCGGATAGATATATAGCGGTAAATAATCATATTATAGATGAGTTAGATAAACAGAAACCTGGTGAGTTGGGGTCAATTGATATGATTCCATGCGGGTTTCCATTTGAGGAAATTAACGCTACGCGAGAATTAAACAGGCCTGTGAAATTTATTACAGCTTCACGAATGATC
>CAYYJL010000405.1:0-3338 GCA_964472245.1 uncultured Ignavibacteriaceae bacterium
GTGAGAAACCTGAAAGGTTGACAGGATTATAGAAAATATATATACCAACATCCCCAAAACCCCGAAGCGGGTGACAGATGTTTGCGAAGAGATTGGGATATTTTTCGGAGTTAACGCAAGGGACGCAAAGAGTTATAGACATCCATAATAGAAAAAAACGATTTTCTATAGCGTCCTTGCGCACGATTTAGATAGTTACGCAAGGGCCGCAAAGAAGTAAGTGCCGAGTTGGGTAAGAATCGTACCCCCTGGCGTCTTTGCATTAAATGTCCGGAAGGAAGTCAACGCAAGGAACGCAAAGGGTTAAAACCATCGTTAATTAAAGATTGGTTTTCTATAGCGTCCTTGCGTACGGTTTGGGTATGTACGCAAGGGACGCAAGGAAGTATGACCCAAGCCGCGCAACGATTGTTCCCCCTGGCGTCTTTGCGTTAAATGTCCGGAAGAATCTAAAACAAAGGAGAACACGGAGATAAATCATATATACTCCGTGCACTCTGTGTAAACTTTGTAATCTCAATGGTTACAACGCCCCCCCTAAATAATTATTTCATGAGCAGCATTTTTCCAAAGGCGGTTTTAGTGCCGGCAGAAAGGGTATAAAAGTATATTCCACTGCCCAGGTTTTCACCGTTAAAGACTGCTTCATATTGTCCGGGGGAATGAATTCCGGAAGCAAGCCGCTGCACTTCTTTTCCCAACGCATTATATACGATAAGTGACACCTCCCCAGTGCGGTCAATTGAATACGTAATGGTAGTAGCGGGATTAAAGGGATTGGGGTGATTCTGATTCAGGGAGAATCCCGGATTAGTGACCAAGTTAACCGATACAGTATTGGAGTATTCAAATGCACCGTCTGTATCAATTTGCTTTAGCCGGTAGTAATATATACCACTGCCGGGAGTTTCATCCGTAAAGGTATAATGTTTTTCCGCATTGCTGTTACCATGACCATTTACAAAACCGATGGAGCTCCAGTTGTTTATGCCATTGTCTTCTGTGGAAGCAGTTCGGGAGCGTTGAATCTCAAACCCGTAGTTATTAACCTCGGAAGCAGTTTTCCATGAAAGCAGAACATTTTTACCTGAGATACCGGCAGTAAATGAAACCAGTTCAACGGGGAGGGGTTGATCGTTCAAATAGATTAATTCCCTTGCGGTGATCATTTTTGTTCCATCAGCATTTATTTTTGATAAACCCCATGCGCGATTGGCATTACCCGCAGGTTGGGTTTCAAACCAGGTAGCCCCGCTGTTAGTTGATAAATACACTCTTCCCCCATGTGCACTAATAATCATTTTAGTTCCATCTGAGTTGCAGTCCACTTGCTGCCAGGCATAATTGGCATCACCGCCGGGCTGAGTTTCGCTCCAGGTTGACCCTCCGTCAGTAGAGCGATGTACTCTGCCATTATTAATAGCTGCTATAAGCACGCTTCCGTCTGCGCTCATGGCGACCGTTCTCCAGAATGCATCTACATCACCTATGGGGCGTGTTTCAGACCAACTGCTTCCGCCATTCGTTGATATATATAGCCGGAATTGTGCTCCTGCAAATATATTGTTTCCGTTGGAACCCATGGCTACGCCCCACCAGAACCCGTTGGCATCTCCGATTGGCTGTGTTTCAGACCAATTTGAGCCAAGGTCAGTGGATATATATAATCTTCCGGGATTTTTTCCGACAATAATTTTTGACAAATCAGAACTTGCAGCAAAAACACTCCACTCGTTACTGTAGCTTCCGGAGGGAGTTATCTGCTCCCACGTGCTGCCTGTGTTGGTAGATTTATAAATATTTTGATTTAAGAATCCGCAAAAGATAGTGTTTCCGTCAGAACTCATAATAACACCGCCTCCGGTGAAGTTAACATCCCCTGCCGGCTGTGTTTCCGCCCATGTGCTGCCACCATTAGTGGAGATGTAGAGTCTGCCTAAATTAGCACCGACAATCATTTTTGATCCATCGGCACTAATGGAAGCTCTTGACCATGATCTTCCAACATTACCCGCGGGCTGTATTTCCGTCCAGGTAATAGTCTGACCCATTAAAAAGGAAAGCGAAAAGAAAAGAGAGAATAGTACTGTTGCTCTCATAGCACAAACTCCTCACACACTAATTGGATTTTATGAATTTGTATGCAAAATAATTTGATTGATAATCTGTTAAATACCTAAAATCAGGTATTTTAAAGCTTGGATATGGGCAGGAATCATGGAGTTATCAGAGGTAGAGTACGGATTAATCGGATTACTCTGATTGCACGGATGGGGAAAGTAACCACGGAGTTCTCAGAGTAGGCACGGAGAACACGGAGAGTTAACGCAAGGCAGATCACGGACTAATCGGATTACACTGATTGCACGGATGGGGAAAGTAACCACGGAGTTCTCAGAGAAGGCACGGAGAACACGGAGAGTTAACGCAAGGAACGCAAAGAGTTAAAACCATCGTTAATTAAAAATTGCTCTTCTATAGCGTCCTTGCGTACGGTATGGGTATGTACGCAAGGACCGCAAAGAAGTAGGACCCAAGCCGCGCAAAGATTGTACCCCCTGGCGTCTTTGCGTTAAATGTTTGTAAGAAACGAAAACCACATAGTTCTCAGTTGGAAGGAAAATATCCACTGAGTCAATGTAAGCCGAAAAGTGATAAATTTTATATTTGTAAATAGTTATCCAATTAGTTAACTTTGTGTATGGCATTAGTCAGAGAGGTTATTGCATATAAACGGTACTTCCTGGATTTTTACGAAAAGCAACGGGAGGATGTCCAAAAGAAAATAGAATGGACACTTAATTTGCTGCGCACACTGGAAAAAGTACCGCAAAAATACTTTGAACATATTACCGGGACCGATGGGCTCTACGAAGTCCGTGTGGAATTTGGCGGAAATATATTCAGAATATTCGCCTTTTTTGACAAAGGGAGTATCGTGGTTTTAGGGAATGGTTTTCAGAAGAAAACACAAAAGACCCCTAAATCAGAAATAGAAAAAGCATTGAAGATTAAGGAAGAGTATAAAAATGAGAAAAAAAAATAACTCAACAACATTAAGTGAAATTCTTGATAAGAAATACGGCAAGAGGGGAGCTGCTAAAAGAGAAACCTGGGAGCAGGAATTTGAAGCATTTAAACTGGGTGTTCTGCTTGAGGAGGCACGGCTGCGGCTTGGCCTGACACAGGAAGAACTTGCACAGAAGTGCGGAACGAGTAAGTCGTATATATCCAGAATCGAAAATAACGCCAGCGATATTCGCCTTTCTACACTCATGAAAATTGTGAACACGGGACTGGGCGGAAACTTAAAGCTGACGTTGAAGGTTTAGTGCTGA
>CAYYJL010000406.1:0-3338 GCA_964472245.1 uncultured Ignavibacteriaceae bacterium
TTTTCAATCATTTTTTCTTCTACGAGAATGCGGAGACTTTCAATGGCAACAGCTGCCCCAAGCGGATTGCCGCCAAAGGTTGAACCGTGATCCCCCGGTGTAAAAACATTCATAATTTCCTCATCTGCCAGAATTCCGGAAACAGGATAAAATCCGCCTGAAAGTGCCTTACCTACAATAACAATATCCGGTCGGATGGAGTCATATTCATACGCAAATAATTTTCCGCTTCTGCCCAAGCCGGACTGAATCTCATCTGCAATAAAGAGGATATTATGTTTTTTACAAATCTCCGCGCAATCTGACAGATAGCCTGCCGGGGGTACGATAACTCCGCCTTCGCCCTGGATCGGCTCAACAAGAAATGCGACAGTATCGGGAGTAATGGCTTTTTCCAATTCAGAGGCATCACCGTAAGCAACGGCAGTAAAACCGGGTGTATGCGGAGCGAATCCGCTTTTATATTGCTGCTCCGTTGAAAAGGAGATGATAGAAATAGTTCTCCCCGAAAAATTATTCGTACAGACAATAATTTCCTGCCTGCCATCTTCAATATTTTTATATAACATCCCCCATTTTCTTGCAGCTTTAAGGGCAGTTTCAACTGCTTCAGAGCCGGAATTCATTGGCAGGAATTTTGCAAAGCCCGTTAAATCACATATTTTTTGCAGTAGAATAGGTAATTTGTCATTTCTGAATGCACGAGATGATAAAGTAAGCTTACCTGCCTGACTGATAATAACATCGGTTAATGCGGGGTGGCAGTGACCCTGATTTACGGCAGAATATGCGGACAGACAATCAAGATATTTTTTGCCGTCAACATCCCAAACCCATACGCCCTTACCGTGGGATAAAACGACATCCAGGGGTTTATAATTGTTTGCACCGAATGTTTTTTCAAGATTGATAAGATATTCAGAATTCATGAGCTTTTTTTAACTAATTTATTGTATCAAAATATAACGTACTTTTTGTACAGATCAAATCATGTAACCCAATGTCTATGGTTAATTAATGCATGGAGAATGAAAAAGAATCCGGTCTCAAAATAATACTCTGCCTGGAGGATGAGAGTTTTGCTGCAAAATTAAAATCTGCCGGCATATTCGATACATCTGATTCCGTAATCAATACACAGTCACAGAGTTTAAAAGTTTCCGGTGAAGCCGGCATGGCTGATGTAATTATTGTAGATGAAACATTCGAGCAGAATAATCATTACTTGCTGGGAGTTATCCTCTCAAAATTCAAATCATGTCCTGTTTCCTATTTTACCGGCCGGCGGTCTCCTGAAGGAGCAGACCCGGGTAAAGCCGGTTATGATTTTATATATACAGCCGATGATGACGGAATGAAGCAGTTTCGCGAACGGATAGCAGCAATCAGACAGAGAAAAAATAATAATAATAATCTTCCCCCTCTGCCTCCGCAGATTGTATTCAATGCGATCCTGAAAAATATGGCAGAAGGTTTCATGTATGTGGATAATGATGATGCTATTCTTTATGTTAATGATCAGTTCTGTAACATGGTTGGATATACCTATGAGGAGTTAATCGGCCAAAAGGGATATACACTGCTTATTGCTGAAGAAGACCGCGACATGCTGCTGCAAAAAAACGAGGCACGCACAAAAAATGTTTCGGATCATTATGAAATACGCATGATTAAAAAAAGCGGTGCAGTTATCTGGGTAGCTGTGATTGGAACACCGGTCACTAACCAGGAAGGGGCGGTAATCGGCTCTGTCGGCATCATAAGTGATATCACTGCAACAAAAAGATCGGAAGCTTTTTTGCGGCGATCTTCCGGTCTTTTAAATACTTTGCTGACCCATGTTACCGTTGCACTGCTGGAAGTAGATAAAGAGGGACGGGTGGTTTATTCAGCCGGAAGAGTTTTTGAAAATATCGGCTTGACCGATGCAGATATAGTGGGTAAAAAGTTTGATGATCTTTTTGGCAGTTTGGATATATATTTTCTGACAGGCAAGACAATAAAGGTTTCCGAAGTGACGCAGCGGCTGCTGGCGGGCGAGTTTGTATATGGCTTTTCCGATTTTAAGGGGTACTACTTTGAGAACTATTTTACTCCGCTGTACAGCAACGCAGGCACCCCAGCAGGCGGAGTTATCTTTGCGTTTGATGTGACGGAAAGAAAAACCATACAAAAGAAAATGAGGGAGACGGAAGATAAATATCAGACACTGGTGGAAAATATTAATGACATTATCATCTCCATTAACCGTGACTATAATATAGATTTTATAAGTCCCGTGGTTACCCGGATGCTTGGATATGAACCGGGTGAAATGACGGGAATGCCCGTGCAGGAATATATATTTGCACCGGATTCGCTGCCGTTTCGTGACGGGGTTATGGCAGTATTCACAGGTATCACCAGACCAATAGAGTTCCGTGCCATCACCAAAATGGGAACAATGAAGTGGCTGCGTGCATCGCTGCGGCCGCATTATGAAAACGGCAGAATCATCTCCGCACAGGGGGTATTTTCTGACGTGCATGAAAAGAAAGATATGGAGCAGAAGCTCATCCTTGCCAAAGAGCGCGCTGAGGAAGTAAGCCGTCTAAAGAGTTATTTTCTGGCAAATATGAGCCACGAACTGAGGACTCCGATGATCGGCATTCTGGGATATGCGGAAATCCTGCAGGAGGAACTGACTGATGATGAAACTCAGAAAATGGCAGCAACTATCTTTGCTTCCGGGAACCGGTTATTAGAAACACTCAATTTGATTCTGGACCTTTCTAAAATTGAATCCGGAAAACTTGAGATCATTAAAACTGATTTTGATGTTCGGGATGAAATACGGGGATGCATTGCCACCTTTGCAAAAACAGCAGATAAACGGGGATTAACGCTGGAGCTTCAGGGGGATGCGAATCCTAAACTGCATCTCGACAAACGGTTATTCCGGGATACTATTAACAACTTGTTGAGCAATGCTATAAAATTCACTCACATAGGAGGGGTAACGGTGGAGTACTATATCGAAAAGCGGGAAAGTAAAGAAAATGTGGTAATCATGGTTACCGACACGGGAATAGGAATACCGGAACGGAGTCAGACACTTATATTTGAGGAATTCCGGCAGGTAAGCCAGGGTTATGGCCGGGAATACGAAGGCACCGGGCTGGGGCTAAGTGTTTCTAAGAAATTTGTTGAATCTATGGGGGGAACCATAAAAGTAAAGAGTATTCAGGGAAAAGGTTCTACGTTCACGGTGACTTTCCCCGTTAAAAAGTAAGGCATGTGCGCCTGAATTTTCGTAAATTTGTGGTTTAGTTTATTTGAAAATCAGAGAAAACAGGAGC
>CAYYJL010000407.1:0-3334 GCA_964472245.1 uncultured Ignavibacteriaceae bacterium
CAGAAAACTCACCGGCAGGTGATTTTCCGCTTACCACGGCTGTTGTATTCAGACTGCGTATATCACTTACCTCATGCTCTTCATAAACCGATGCTCCGCACTCTGCGGCGTAGTTCAGCAGAAGGTTATCAAACGCTCCCCGGCTGAGTCCGTATCCTGTAAAGGAGAGTCCGGAAGTAAAACTGCGGGAAGAACCGGCAAGAGTAAATTTGCGGACGGGATTCGGGTTACATTTCAGGAAGGCATCCATCAGGCCGATGCTGCGGATAAACCCGGTAACTTCATGAGAAAGAAACTCTCCGCACAGAACCTCACGCGGGAATTTCCTCTTCTCAAATACTGATACCCGTATGCCGGACATACTGAGCAAAACAGCCAATGCTGAACCGGCAGGACCGCCGCCAATAATAACGATATCCGCTAAAGGAAGTGTCAGCATACCGGGCCGTTTTTCTGTTTATATATAACAGCCATCAAGCGGAACAGGGGGGAATGGTATATATGGAAATCCTTGCAACCGGCCTGCCGGCAAAGCGATTTCATCTCCGGGATAGTCAGTCCCCTGCGGACAGAGAGCGGGGCATCATGACGTACCATTTCACTTTTTGAAAAGAGCCGCGTGAGCAGGGTGATTCCCGCAAGCGACACAACATTACGGAGCGGATCATTAATAACAACCCCGCGGGAAGCAACGCGCAGGAACTCCTTCAGCAGTGCGGTTATTTCTTCTTCAGTGAAGTGATGAATAAAGAGAGAGGCGTGTACAACATCAAAGGAATCCGGAGCAAAAGGGAGATGAAAAGCATCGGCACAGACGGCTGTGATACCGGGATTACGTTTTGCGGTATATATACCGGCAGCGGGGTTGATATCCACCGAGGTAATTTTAAGTCTGTTGAACTTTTCAGGGAAGGTGCTGCCGCCCCCGCCCACATCAAGCATGGTTTGGGCGCGCAGCCCTGTCTTTTTTTCAAGTTTTGTGAGTGCGCGGTATGATGCATGATACCCGAGCAGCCAGGTGTTGATTACCTGAAGTTCATCAAGCGCTGCGGTCAGGCGGGAATCCTGTATGGTGAGGTCATCCATAATTTCAGGAGAATAACTTCTCTTCAAACTATGTACCCCGGAGTATGGCTGCTTCCATGGTGAGTCCGGGACCAAAAGCAACAGCACAGCAAAGTTCATCCTTCTGTATAGTGTTTTGCTCCAGTATATCCTTTAACACATAGAGAATTGAAGCAGAAGACATATTTCCATACTCAGAAAGAGTTCGGTATGAAGAAGCGGTCTGGCCGGCAGTTAACCCGAATCCATCTTCAACTGCCTTAATAATCGCCTTTCCGCCGGGATGAATTGCCCAGTATTTTATATCATCCGGTATATATCCTTTATGCTGCAGCCAGTTTTTCAGTGCAGGCACAGCATGTGAGGCAATCAGCGAGGGGAGTTCCCTGGAAAGAATCATTTGGAATCCGTGCGAGCCGACCTTCCAGCCCATATACATATCGGAATCTTCAAAAAGAAAAGAATAGGTATCTTCAATAGAAAAGTGAATACCGGTATCAGAAGTATTGCCCAAAAGAACGGCAGCGCAGCCATCGGCAAAAAGCAGGTTTGCAAGAATATTATCCTGGGTCGGTTCTGTCTGCATATGAAGACTGCAGAGTTCTAGAGAAACAAGGATAATCTTTTTATGAGGGGCTGAAAGTTCCCTGAGTGCCGAAGCAGCATTGTTAAAACCGATGATGGAGGCAGCACATCCCATAAATCCGATATTTGTCCTTCTGATTTCCCGGTTGAGTCCCAGCTTTTTAATGATTGCATAATCCTGCCCGGGAGCAAAAAATCCTGTGCAGGAGATTGTTATAAGCCGCTCAACATCGGCAGGGTTCAGAGAATTTCTTTCAATCAACTGTGCTACAGCATTACTCCCCAGTTCCGCAGACCACTGTTCGTATAATGCCATTCTTTTACCGGTATCGGGAACCACATAACCCGTTCCGGAGGAGTAGAGAGCATCAACGGGATTATCCTCTGCATCCGGAATGACAATATGTCTTTTTGAGATACCGGCAAAGCGGGTTATCATGTCAATCATGCGGGCGGCAGCCGGGTCACCGGCAGCCATCCGTTTTTTAAGTTCTTCCGCCCCTTTTGCAGCAGAAGCAATGTAGGGCGGGGGAGCAGTGGTAATATCCAGAATCATAGGTATCCTAACGTGAGTAAATCCTAAAATAGTTAATCTTTTTTAGTAAAATTAGATATCTGATAAAATAGTTTCAGCAGAGCAAATTAACTACAGCAAATATGAAGTTTGTAACAGCCATTATTGATGCAATAAAAAATACACTGCTCGGGCGGACAATTGCCTTTATGGTGCTGGTGATGACCTCTGCATTTCTGATTATTGCATTTATTCTGCTGAATCTTCAGGGGGAGGAAATTCATTTAACCTCCAACGATTATTTTTCCGTTCCGGTCGTATTCTTTTATGCATTCGGGGCGGGTATCATCACCTCTGTTATACTGGGTGTATTATTTTACCGCTATGTGCTGCTGCGTATCAGATTACTGACCGAAAGGATGGTGCAGCTCAGGGAAGAAGAAGACGCAGACCCGGAAATTATTATTGAAGGCACCGATGAACTAAATCAGCTGAGCCGGGATATTAAGCGGCTTTTGACGGTTAAGCGTATTACGGAAAAAGCACTGCGCGAAAGTGAAAATTTATATAAATCTGTTTTTGATTCCTCACATGACTCGCTGCTGCTGACGGATTCCTCCCATCGTATTATCAGTTTTAATAAAAGGTTTTGCGAGCTGACGGGGGAAAATCCCGAATATATACCCGGCAAAAAATTTCCTTTTGATTTTATCGGGCCGCATAATTTCGGGTTTTATCAGCAGCTGGAAGAGAGCAGTCTGGAGGGGGGATATACCGGAGCCGAAGCGGTAATTGCAGACAGAAACGGGAGAGAAGCTGAGTGTGCCGTTACCTCCTCACCGGTATATATAAAAGATGATATCTGCTTCCTGATCAGGATAGCTGATATAACGGAGGCAAAAAACTTAGAGCGGCAGAAAAAAGAGCGTCAGATGCAGCTGCAGCAGACTGATAAACTTGCTGCGCTCGGGCTTTTGGTTGCGGGCGTTGCACATGAGATTAATAATCCGAACAGCTTTATACTCTTTAATATTCCTTATATAGAAAAAAGTTTGAAGGAGATTTTCCAGATAATTGAGTCCTCGGTTGATGACCCCGGCGACGTAAAAATCGGCTCATTGCCGTACCACCGATTTAAACAGGAGATGGGGGATGTTATTGCGGATATGC
>CAYYJL010000408.1:0-3330 GCA_964472245.1 uncultured Ignavibacteriaceae bacterium
CACCTGAGAATAATACGATATATCCCCTCTCGGCATTTCCGCATTTGCCATTTTCTTTAACAGTTCATCAAGATCGCGGATCGGTGCCATCACTGCTGATTCAAACTTTGCAAAGTCCAGCAGTTCTTCAGCAGGTTCAGGGATTTCCTCTTCCGGTTCGGGTTCCTTTGTAGTTGACCCCTGTTTCTGAAAATCAAATGCATTAAGGATTCTCTGTCCCTTTGGCGCAGAGAAATCAATAACGGGTGTATATCCACCGGATTCTTTCTGCATCCCCAGGGACTGCGGTTCGGTCAGCCGCAGCATTGCCTCCTTAAAACGGACTCCGCTTAAGCTATCCAAAAACGGGGAAAGATCCCGCAGCAGCGAATCTATATGAGAGGAAAACTGGCGGGATATATTCAGATAATCAATTTTGCCTGAAGATATATACTGATAACATTCATTCAGTTTAATAGCAAGTTTGGCGAACTCGGTTATCCGCTTCATCTTGCGGAATAAATCTTCCGGCTCCTCGTTTTTTGTAATCTCTTCCTTGAGCAGCACAATAAGTTCCAGCTTTGCCGTATCCAGACGTAGTCTGTTAGAGCAGGAAGTCAGCAGCTGAAGGAGATATTCTTTGCGGTAATCCATTTATTCGATGTATTCCCGCGGGACTCTTGCAGAGATTCCGCATGTGATTTCATATGAAATGGTTCCGGCAAGTGCAGCCCAATGATCGGCGGAAACATAATCTTCCCCAAACAAAATAACTTTGTCATTTTTATTAACAGGGGCATCTCCGCAGTCAATCATAATTCTATCCATGGTTATGGTTCCAACCTGTGGATACGTATTTAGTTTAGACATAACAGAAAATTTACCTGTGAGAGTCCGTGGCACTCCGTCTGCATACCCGACAGGCAGAGTTGCAATTTTGCTCCTTTTTGTAACTCCAAATCTCCTTCCATAAGAAACATATTCACCTTGCTCAAAATAACGAATAGTTGCGACTTCCGAAATAAGCGACATTACAGGGCGCAGCGGTACACTTCTGGAGGTAAACTCGGATGGATAATATCCGTAAAGCGAAATACCCAGCCGTACTGCATTGGTAAAATCATCATCCAGATTCAGTATGCCTGCGCTGTTGGAGTGATGGAGGAGCTCCGGTGCAATACCCTGTTCCTTCAACCCGGCAACAACCAGTTTAAAGGTATTCACTTGATCATAGGTAAAACTCAAGTCAGCTTCATCCGCAGCAGAAAAATGTGTGTAAACTGAATGGATGGAGCCCGCTTTCAACTGGGATAACACCTGTGCTGCTTCCTGCAGTTCTGCAAGGGGAAAACCCAAACGACCCATTCCGGTGTCAAATTTTATGGCGGCTTTCATGTTGTGGCCGGTTAAATCGCTTTGGAGTCTTTTTAGGAGTTGTAATCCATCTTTATCTGCAATTGTCGGTATAAGGTTAAATTCCAGATGTTCCCGGATGTTATTTTCCGAAAAGTTTTCAAAAACAAGTATGGGGTTGGTTATGCCTGCATTTCTGAGAGATACTGCTTCTTCAGCAATTGCCACGGCAAAAGTGAGGCGGTTATCTGTTTCCACAGAATTAAGAAAATGTGCAATCCGGACCGCACCATGCCCGTAAGCATCAGCTTTTATCACCGGAATCACAGATTTTGAGCCGGCTCGTTTCCTGATATTGAGATAATTTTCTCTTAGATTGGAAAGGTTTATGACTGCTTTGGTGGGTCTCATTCTTTAAAAAACTTTGAATTATATGCTGAAATATATCCCTAAAGCCGAATTTAAACAACATTTCACGGCTTTTTTCCGGAATTTCAATAAGTTGGCACGGGATTTGCCAAATTGAAAACTGTTTGTATGTTAAGTGTAGAAAAATTAAATAGTATTATACGTTTTGAAGATTTTATTTAACCGGAACCAAATATGCTGACCGAGTTCGGAAAAATTTTCTCCTTCCTCCTTCTTGCCGTTATTTTTGTTGTTGTCGGGATACTGACAGCATGGCTTATAAGACCCAACCGGCCCACAGACGAAAAACTATCCACCTACGAATGCGGTGAAAACCCTGAAGGTTCCCCATGGGTAAAATTCAATTTCAGGTTTTACATCGTCGCCCTTATTTTCCTCATCTTTGATGTGGAAATTGTACTTTTAGTACCCTGGGCTATGGTTTATCAGGATTATGGAATCATGGGATTCCTCGTGGGTTTCGTCTTTATATTCTTATTAGCTGCCGGAATGGTATACGAATGGCGCAAAGGAGATTTGGAATGGGACAGACCTGAAACAGGAAAATTCCTGGAAAACACTTTCACCTTGCCAAAGGTTAAACTACCGGCAAAAACACCAAAAAATGAGGCGGTTTCCTGATGGGCTTATTAGATCAAAGATTTGAAAACGACAATATAGTTATCTCCAATCTGGAGGATTTGTTAAACTGGGCAAGACTTTCCTCTCTCTGGCAGGTTGGTTTCGGCCTGGCGTGCTGCGCTATTGAGATGATGGCTACCTCCGCATCTCATTATGATTTTGACCGTTTTGGCGTTATCCCCCGTCCTTCCCCGCGGCAATCCGATATCATCATTATATCGGGTACGGTTACGCTGAAGATGGCATCCAGAATAAAAAGATTGTATGAACAGATGCCGGATCCAAAATATGTAATCTCCATGGGAAGCTGCGCTAACTGCGGCGGCCCTTATTGGGAGCACGGGTATCACGTACTTAAGGGAGTGGATAGAATAATCCCGGTTGATGTATATGTGCCTGGCTGTCCTCCCCGTCCTGAAGCATTGCTGGAAGGTTTGCTGAAACTTCAAGAAAAAATTCGTAACGAATCATTGGTGAAAAAAGCCGTATGACAACTGAAGAAATTAAAACGTATTTAGAAAATAATTACTCTCAGTTTTTACCGCTGGAATTTGATTCATCAGCAGCAGATAAAGCACTGAAAGTTAAGCCGGATATGATGCTGGACCTCTTATCAGTTCTGTATGGTGATGAAGAGTTAAAAATGGATAATCTTATCCTGCTGACCGGAGTTGATGATTATAACGGTGAAAAACAAACCGATGAATCCGGCGCCGAAACAATGACCGGAGGCACGGTTTCAGTCTATTATCATCTGGAATCAACTTCCCTGCGACATAAATTTATTGTTGTTGTAAGCGTGCCACGGGATAATCCTGAGGTGCAGTCAGTTACCGGTATCTGGCTGGGAGCAAACTTTAATGAGCGTGAAGCTTATGATATGTTTGGTATTAAGTTTATTAATCATCCGAACCTGCAGAGAATTTTAATGCCTTATGACTGGGATGC
>CAYYJL010000409.1:0-3326 GCA_964472245.1 uncultured Ignavibacteriaceae bacterium
AGCCGGCTGTAATAAACACCTGTGGAAAGGCCGGCGGCATTAAACCGCACGGAGTGACCCCCAGCAGGCAGCATACCGTTGACGGGAACCTGTATCAGTTCTCCATATATATTGTAAATTTCAAACAAGACATCACCCTGCTCAGGAATGGAAAACCTTATTTCCGTTTCAGGATTAAAGGGGTTCGGGTAATTCTGGTCTAAGGAAAATACTGCAGGGGCGGCCGGCTCAACTTCAATCACTGATGAGTACGAAAATTCGCCGGAATAATCATATTGCTTCAGCCGGTAATATAATTTACCTTTAGTTATACTGTAATCATTGAATCTGTATTGCTTGTTTTCAGCAGTATTTCCAGCGCCATTAATAAAACCGATTGTCTGCCAGACTGTTTGTTCAGTTCTCCGTTCAATCTCAAATCCTCTGTTATTCACTTCAGATGCAGTGTTCCACCGGAGCTCTATTTGGGAACCTTTCCAATCTGCTGTAAATGCAGTAAGTTCAACCGGAAGAGTTACATCAACCTTATGTTTATACACTCCGCCCGGAGCAACCAACGGTTTGGTCACCGTTCTGCCGTTCGAACCGGATGCACTGACATAATAATAAACTGTGTCTGCAGATTCAGGAACATAAAATGTTGTAAAAAATGTATCCTGCACTGCCCCGCTCAAAGAGACTTCAGTAAACGGTCCCCCCGCTGCTGTACTCCAGTGCAATTTCGGGTTAGCTGTTCCTCCCGTTGCTTTAATATATATCTTCGCATCAAAACCGGTTCTGCCTGTCTGCACTAAGGGAAATACTGAGATAAATACGGGATCCGGTACACCGACTTCCTTGGTAATGCAGTGAATTGCACCAAGCGAGGTTATAATTGCATTACAATTTATTCCTACTATGCGGTATCCCGGCATAGCTTCGCGGTATATACGAAGCGCAGTGGTGTCATACTTAACCTCGTAGGTGGGTACAATTACTGTTTTATTTACTATTACAGAATTGGTATAGGTACGGTAGTCGCCGTTATTATTCGGATAACGCCCTTGTCCGTCCGGAGGCATCGGTATCCTGACCACTTTAAAATCTCTGCCGTAAACCGTCTTGAAATTGGAGAGTACATACTGCAGGTTTGCTTCAATCTGCGGTCCGTCCGCAACTCCGGGCGGATACTGCCCAACCAGCAGGGTCTCCTCATCCAGCAGTTTGATGTGCATATCAATATGATGTATTTCATCATACGGCAGCACTTCCATCTTTATATACCGGTTCAGCCCCATAAATTTTTTCATGATGGTATCTATCTGGGCTTCAGTTTTAGAGGTATTTTCGTTCAATATTAATTTGGAAGAAAATCCCGTCCCGTGCCCGTCAACCATAAAATTGCCCCCGGTGGCAGTTAGGTTATTGGGAGATACAGTAGTCTGATAGACCGGAATATTTCTCCGTGTTGCAAACACAACGGGAACGTTATCATCATTTGGCCGGGGACGGTTATATATCCAATCAACAATATACAAGCTGTCCGTGTTGTTTGCATATACGCTCCATGGTCCGTAATCACGTATCCAGATAGAATTAAACGGAGCAACCATAAAAGTAATATTAGTTAAGGGAATGCCGTTGGCGGTTAGCGTGTTTTTTACACTGTTAGAATCCGAACAGACAATATAGACCATACATTCATCCTGAACATAATCCACTATCTGCCGCAAAATGGTTATTTGTGACGTCCAGGTTATCATCACTCCCTGCAGCTCCTCCCACTCTGCCATAGTCCTGACCGGAACCGATGGCGGCTGAGTAAATGCAAACGGGCTGACCGGTGGCACATAGCTTTGCATCATCAGTTTTTCCTGCTCCGTAGGTCCTTTGGGGAGGTCTTGGGCATAGAGACTGCTAAAAATGAATGCTGCTGAAAAAATCAGGAGAAAATATTTCATCCGGGTGTCTTTATTTCTGTAATTGATATCGGTTAATCCCAAAAGATACGGCAAAATCGGCAATCCAAAAAAAATTGGAAATACAGCTATTTGTAACAATATTAGCGGAGTAAATAATTTTTTCCGATAACAGAGATTTCAGACGGAAGTTACAGGTTTTGAACCTCCTCTACACTTTAGATTTAATGGGTGTTTCTGTTTTTGCAATCAGCGGTGCTTTGGTTGCTGCAGAAAAGAAAATGGATTTGTACGGCGTTGTCGTCATTTCCATTGTTACGGCTATCGGCGGCGGAACGCTGAGAGATTTACTCCTCAACCGCCACCCAATTTTCTGGTTTACTGACCAGACCATCCTTGCTGTTATTATCCTTTCTGCAGTGGGAGCAATTATTTATACCAGATTCCGCAGGCCTCCATTGCGGGCACTTCTTTTAGCAGATGCATTCGGGCTGGGACTCTTTGCCATAAGCGGGGCACAGATTGCAGAATCCCAGCATCACGGTCCGCTCATTGTTATTCTTATGGGAACGATTACCGGAACAGCCGGCGGCCTGATGCGTGATTTACTTTGCGCTCAGATTCCCTTAGTACTCAGAAAAGATATTTACGCAACCGCAGCAATGGCAGGCATCACGGTCTATCTGCTTCTGGTAAATCTCGGTCTCCCAAAACCCATTCCGGGTATCACCGGCATTGCACTCATTTTCATTTTCCGTATTGCTGCCATCCGCCTCAGAATCCATCAGGCAGACGGGACCGATTCCAAACCACAAACCCCGGTATAACCTTGTCACGATTTTTATTTCTTCTTTCATTGATATATATATTTATGCAGCAGGATTTTATGGCGCAGCAAACTGATTTTGTTCCGGAATGGTCTAAAAAGGTAATCTGGTATCAGATATTTCCGGACAGGTTCCGCAACGGAGATTCCGGCAATAACCCCGTGGTGGAAGATATACGCGGCTCTTACCCGCATGATGCGGAATCCCCCTGGCAGATTCATCCCTGGGGTTCAGACTGGTATAAACTTCAGCCGTATGAAAAACAAAATGGTAAAGATATATGGTCTAATATACAGCGGAGGAGATACGGCGGAGATTTGCAGGGTATCATAGATAAACTCCCTTATCTGAAATCACTCGGCATCGGAGCTATATATCTTAATCCTGTTTTCTGGGCCCCTTCCCACCATAAATATGACGGTGCAACGTATCATCACATTGACCCGAATTTTGGACCCGATCCGCAGGGGGATAAACTTCTCATTGAAAAAGAAAACCCACTCGACCCATCAACCTGGGTATGGACATCTGCTGATAAGCTGATGCTGCAGCTGATTAATAAAATACACGGTATGGGCATGCGTGTTATCTTCGACGGCGT
>CAYYJL010000410.1:0-3321 GCA_964472245.1 uncultured Ignavibacteriaceae bacterium
CCCGCTAATATGTTAATCAAACTTGACTTGCCGGCGTTTCTGAGACCGGCGATAGTGATAATCCTGCGTTCCGATTCGTATGTTTTATTTACTAACATGGCTCATTCTATAAATTGATAATTTTCTCACAATTGGCTTCAAACGATATTTTTCTATTTCCAAAGGGTATGAGCTATTACAAAAGCATTTTAGAAAACTGTACAATCTGTTTACCGGTTGTTCAGTAATTCAACAGAGTAAAAAGCTCATTTGCCGCCGATACCTAAATTATTAATCAAAAAATGTACCGCGTTCACCTATAAGAAAGACGATGGTGATTTTCGGTAAGCGATTTGCCGGAAATTTCAGATTTCTGAATGAAGCTCCCGCATTATTAACGGGGTTGTTTTTGGCATGTATTTTGCAAACTTTCTCAAAACAACACCAGAGGTAGGAATATGGAATTTATTAATGAAACATTAATCCATAATTATCTGAATGATTCGTCACTTAACGACCGCAGTTACCAAAGAGAAATTTTAACTAAAAGTCTTGATGCAGGGGGATTGACTCTAAAGGAATCCGCTGCATTACTAAATATCAGCGATCCTCTTCTTTATGATGAGTTGTTTGAGAATGCTAAAACTGTAAAGGAAAAAATTTACGGCAACCGGCTGGTGTTATTTGCGCCAATGTACCTTACCAATTCCTGTGTGAACAACTGCCTCTATTGCGCTTTCCGCCTGGATAATAAAGAGCTGAAAAGAAAATCATTATCACTTGATGAAGTGGCCGAGGAGACAACCTATCTGGTTTCGCAGGGGCATAAACGGCTTCTGCTGGTCTGCGGTGAACACCCCAAAATTTCTTCGCTGGATTTCATAGGAAAGGCGATTCAAAAAGTATATTCTGTAAATCAGAATGGAAATAATATACGCCGTGTAAATATCAATGTTGCACCTATGTCCACGGAAGATTTTGTCGTGCTGAAATCATTTGGTATCGGTACATACCAGATTTTTCAGGAGACTTATCACTTCGATACTTATCTGAAAATGCATCCTACCGGTCCTAAAAGCAATTATGCATGGCGTATATATGCACCGGACAGGGCATTGCAGGCGGGTATTGATGATGTTGGAATCGGAGCGTTATTCGGATTAACCGATTACCGGTTTGAAACCCTGGCCCTTTTAAGCCATGCCTTTGATCTTGATACTAAGTATGGAATTGGTCCGCATACGATATCAATTCCAAGACTGGAGCCGGCAATGAATGCACCTGCCGCCATGTCGCCGCCATATGCTGTTGACGACTTAAGTTTTAAAAAATTAGTTGCAGTTATACGTTTGGCTGTACCATACACGGGTATAATACTTTCAACACGTGAGCGGGCAGAACTCAGGCGTGAGCTGTTTAATGTTGGTATTTCACAAATCAGTGCCGGCAGCCGAACTTCCCCCGGAAGCTATGCATCCGGCAGCGGGGACGATAGCAGTGATGATGCATGCCAGTTTCAGCTGGGCGACCATCGGTCGCTTGATGAAGTGGTTGTTGATATATGTAAACTCGGATATATGCCAAGTTTCTGTACGGCTTGTTACCGCAGTGAAAGAACAGGGGACAGGTTTATGGAATTAGCTAAGACGGGCAACATCGGCAAGATTTGTGTACCAAATGCCCTTGCAACATTTAAGGAGTACCTGAATGATTACGGCACGGAACAAAGCCGTGCGTTAGGGATGAAGGCGATAGAGGATGAACTGAAAAAATCTTCTCCCGCAGCCGGGAAAAAAGTACGGAATATGATTGCTGATGTTGATGCAGGAAAGCGGGATGTTTTTTTCTGATGCAAACCGGTATATTTCAGATTGATTCAAAACCAACCCGTGATCAGCTCCTCTATTATCTGGCGTCGGAAGATGAAAAGGATAATGAATCTTTATTCAGTCTTGCAAGATCTGTCAGGGACTTCTACTGTTCCGAATATATATTTTTACGGGGGTTAATTGAAGTTTCCAATATTTGTATCCGGAGCTGTACATACTGCGGGTTGCGGTGGGAAAATAAAAGTCTGAGCCGGTATCTGATGAGCCCCAAAGAGGTTTGTGATGCTGTGCAATTAGTAGTTGAAAGCGGTATCAAAACTGTTGTACTTCAGTCAGGTGAAAACCCATATATACCAGCCGAGGAGATTGAGGAAGTTATCAAATCCGTTAAAGCATCCGGGGATATTGCGGTTACTTTGAGTCTGGGGGAAAGGGAATTTGAAGAATATGATTTATGGAAAAAAGCAGGGGCTGACCGCTATCTGCTCAAACATGAAACAGCGAACCCAAATCTGTACAGAAAATTGCACCATGGGGAAGAACTTGAAGAACGTTTGGAACATTTGCGGTACTTAAAGTCCACAGGGTATCAGATAGGAACAGGTAACATCATAGGACTGCCCGGGCAGAAAGCTGAAGATATCATCGAGGATATTATGCTTGCTGAAGAGTTAGACGCTGATATGGTTTCGGTAAGTCCTTTTATACCATCCAAAGATACACCCTTCAGCAAGGTGCCTGCTGCTGACCTGGGGCTTACGCTTCGTACTATTGCGCTGACCAGGATATATCTGAAAAATGTTCACATGCCGGCAACAACAGCTTTGGGGACATTAACCGAAGGGGGGAGAGAGATGGGTTTAGATGCAGGGGCAAATGTCATAATGCCTTCCTTCACGCCGCATGGATATAAAGAGCATTATTCTATCTATGACAACAAGATTTGCATTAATGAACATCCCTCGCATTGTATAAATTGTATCAGTTTGAGGATGGCATCCCAAGGGTATAAATTGAGCAGGGAGAGGGGCGACTCAAGAAAAATTACGGGCAAAACGACCTGACAAACTTGCTAGACTGTACTAAGGGCTGATAGTATATCCTTAATTGTTCCTTTTTTATTTGGGTACAATTTTTCATCTTAAGGGATAAATTTTTTGGAGTTTCACTATTCTCTCTCTCTATTATATTGCCTTGGGGCTGGTACTTGCCATAATCATCCTTAAAATTCGCGGCTGGTATTATATCAGAAAATCTGCGGAATACCTGAAAAAATTTCCGGTCATTGAAGGGACAAATATAATTGAAGGTGCCGGAGAGGAAGTGTTTTTTCCCGGTGATGGAAATTATAAATACGGCTTACTGCTGCTGCATGGTTTTTCTGCATCGCCTGATGAATTCAGAGGATTAAGGAAAGTACTCAGGGAACAGGTTATTCCATTTATTGCACCACGTCTTTCCGGATTTGGCTTAATATCTCCGGAATCTCTTAAAAACGTGGTTTCTGCTGACT
>CAYYJL010000411.1:0-1377 GCA_964472245.1 uncultured Ignavibacteriaceae bacterium
GGCAATATCATCCATAAAGGTATGGAGTTGTTCATCCGATCCGACACCGGCGCGGCAATTCTTGCTAAAATTCTCCCCTCATTTCCGGAACTGGAGCAGATCAATGACTCCGAGCGGCAAAAACTCATCGCTGAGTTTGAGGCAATAGTAAATTCGGATATATTCCGCAAGTATGCAGGCGAAGATATGGTAAATGAGTTTGATATTACGGCTGGAGTTGGCGGTTATTTTCTTAATGCGCGGATTGATTCTCTGATTCTTCGGAAAAATTCGGCTGTTATCATTGACTACAAAACAAATCCGATTGCCTCTCTTTCCGGAAAAACTTTGGAAAACTACCGGTTACAACTCAAAATTTATGCTTATCTTTTGACAAAACTTTATTCTGACTTAACACAGATTACAACGGTGATTTTGGCAACCCGTGATCCGGAAAAGTCATTTATTAATGAGTACAGCAGTGAAGAGCTTGGCTCTGTTGGTGATTGGCTTTCTGATATCATGGGTAAAATCATTTCAGGCGAACTTCCTGAATCCAAAACTCCATGCAATCACTGTATCTTAAAGGAGCAAGATATTGACTGTACACATTTTTTTTCCGCGGGCACTTAAAAGCACAATTCTTTTAGCTGCCCTCTTCTTTTCCCTGGCCGGCTGTACTCCGGCAGTATATTACGATACTCCCATTGAATTCAGAAAACCGGAACGATTTAATTCCTTTATGGAGAATCACTCCAAATACTTTGCCGGGAAGATATTTTTTCTTGATGCCGGACACGGCGGTACTGACAGACATAATAAAGGTCCGGCAGGCAAAGCAGTTGAGGCAGATTTAAATCTGTTTGTCACCCTGCATCTGCGGGATTTTCTGGAAACAGCCGGAGCAAAAGTAATCCTCTCCCGCTCTCATGATACATTAATCGCATTGGGTGACCGCTCAATACTGGCAAATGAAAGCGGCGCTGATTTTTTCATCTCTATCCACCACAATGCCCCCGGTCCAAACGCAGATGAACTTATTAATTATACATCAACATATTATCACGCCACCGAAACCGATTATATTTATGAACCAATGGAAAGGGATTTAGCCCGATATATACAAAGAGACCTTGCCTATGCAATGCGAAACAGCGGCGGGCTCGGCTCATTTGACGGCACCTATTCCGATTACTGGATATATCCCGGTGCAGGATTTTCGGTACTGAGGAAAACTAATATCCCATCAATCCTTGTAGAATGTGCTTTTCACACAAACGAACGGGAGGAACAACGGCTGATAATCCCTGAGTTTAACAAAATTCAGGCATGGGGCATTTTCAGAGGTATCGCCCGCTATCTGAGTCAAAGCATTCCTAAAATCGAATTTGTCAAAAC
>CAYYJL010000411.1:1387-3320 GCA_964472245.1 uncultured Ignavibacteriaceae bacterium
TCCTCAGAGGGGAAATCTTTTATGGCAGAATTCGCTTATGCAGACTCTGTTGCCCTTAATCCTAAATCAGTGAGGGTTTTTGTAGATTCAGTGGAAACATCCAAATTCTCCATTTCTGCTGTATCAGATAAAATCTATATAACATTCCCTACACAAGCGGAAAGACTCATCAAAATAATCGCTGCAAACAAAAAAGGAAATCATGCTTTTCCGTTTGAGCAGAAAATAAATTTCGGAAAGGAAAAATAATGCTGAATTATGTCTGGTACGCACTGATTATTCTGGGGCTTTCGGCGGCGATATATACTGATGTTTCCGATATGGGTAATGATACCTGGAACAACAATAAAAAACTTTCAGTCCAAATTGATGGAACCGGCGCATTTTCAGAAATTTCGAAAACTGCTCATAATTTTACCCTGGTGGTTTCTCCGGATGCATTTAAGAAGTGGTCAGGCACTGCTATAAGTGACACCCTCCGCTTGAATGCTAAATCCTCCCCCTCCAAGGATGGGAAATCCGCAGCGCTTTATATACCTGTTGATAAGAGTACAAATCCGCTTCTTGCCCGCATGGCATCCGTTAACGGCAAGGAAAATGATCTGCTCGGCACCTTAACCATGAATGGCGGCGATATATCACAAGGGGGTATGATACAGTTTGAAAAAATATCCTTTGTTAAAATGAAGGAAGTGACAGGTTCAGTATTAAGCTACGCCGAAACTGCTGTTACCATCGCACTCGGGCTGATAGGCATTATGGCTTTATGGCTTGGCATCATGAAAATTGCGGAGGAGGGCGGACTGATAAACCTTATCGCTCGTGCAGTAAAACCGATAACCAAAGTGCTATACCCCGATGTTCCTTCCGATCATCCGGCAATGGGGGCAATGATCATGAATTTTTCAGCTAACTTTTTGGGACTTGGTAATGCAGCAACCCCGTTCGGACTTAAAGCTATGGAAGAGCTTGATAAACTTAATCCGGAAAAAGGGACTGCTACTAATGCAATGTGTACTTTTCTTGCAATCAACACAGCAGGTATGACGCTTATTCCTGCAACCGCAATTGCAATCCGTGCATCGGTTGGCAGTACTGACCCTGCGATTATTATCGGTACTTCTCTTTTTGGTTCCACCTGCGCTACAACGGTTGCAATACTAGCTTCTAAACTATTTGAAAACTTCCCCATGTCTCCTGCAGGGTTATTAGATCGCTTCAAGAAAAACTTCAAGGGCTTCCTGTTTTTCTTTGGGGTGGTGTTTGCTCTTTTTCTCGGATTGATGACCGGTTTCTTTTCATATATATTCAGCGGAATTGAAGTGGAAACCGTACGGAATTTCATACAGATTTTCTCCATCGCTGCTATTCCCCTGCTCATCCTGACCTTTGTTACCTTCGGCTTTGTCAAAAAAGTGAAAGTATATGAAACTTTTGTTGAAGGAGCAAAAGAGGGATTCAATATAGCGATCCGGATTATACCGTATCTGGTGGCAATGCTTGCAGCTATCGGTATCTTCCGTGCAGGAGGAGCAATGGAGTGGCTTATATACGGTCTGCACTTCATCACGGAACCAATCGGTATGCCGGCTGAAGCCCTGCCAATGGCCCTGATGCGTCCCCTATCCGGCAGTGGTTCTCTCGGTATTATGACTGAAATCATAACTATACACGGCCCGGATTCATTCATCGGCGTTCTGGTTTCCACGTTCTTTGGCAGTTCAGAAACTACATTTTATGTATTAGCTGTTTACTTCGGTTCGGTTGGGATTAAGAAAACAAGACATGCCCTGCCTGCAGGTTTGCTTGCCGATGCAGCCGGTTTCCTTGGTGCATTATTTATTGTAAGATTATTGTTTAGTTAATCGTTTAAAAATAAAAAAGGCCGGTACCTTTAACGGAACCGGCCTTAAATTCGGATAAGTATATATTA
>CAYYJL010000412.1:0-3318 GCA_964472245.1 uncultured Ignavibacteriaceae bacterium
GTAATAGCCGGCTTCCTGCTTGCCATTGACCAGTCTTCTGACCAAAGAGCCCTGTATATCATATACTTCCAAGAGTACATTGCCTGCTCAATACTATCGATTTCGGAATCAAAGATTCTCCTGTCAGTCACAGAGGCATCATGCATCGGGAATTGTTAAATAACGGATTATCAGCTGAATTCCCCTCCCGTTACAATATCCCCTCTTTTTTCCGTAAATTTAAGGTTTATGTATAAAAATTCCTGAAAATATGAGTTCACAGCCCGAAATTGCAAAAGCTTACAACCCCGCTGACGTAGAAGATAAATGGTACAAAAAGTGGGAAGAGGAAAAGATTTTCCGGTCCATACCTGAGCCCGGCAAACGTCCCTATACTATAGTAATACCTCCGCCAAACATCACGGGCAGTCTTACCATGGGGCATATCCTTAATAATACCATTCAGGATATTTTCATCCGGCTCAAAAGGATGCAGGGCTATAATGCCTGCTGGGTGCCCGGGACCGACCACGCTTCCATTGCCACGGAGACCAAGGTGTACAACTTCCTGAAAGATCAGGGTATCAACAAATACGAAATCGGCAGGGAAGAATTCCTGAAGCATTGCTACACCTGGAAGGATAAATACGGCGGACTCATCATTCAGCAGCTGCGCAAACTGGGGGTCAGCTGCGATTGGGACCGCGAACGATTCACCATGGATGAACATTATTACGCCAAGGTAATTGAAGCGTTTGTTGCCTTATATAAAGAAGGAAAAATTTACCGAGGATACCGTCTGGTTAACTGGTGCCCCGTTTCCAAAAGTGCAATTTCCGATGAGGAGGTTATCCCCCGCCAGGTTACCGGAAAACTGACATATATAAAATATCCCGTGCAAGGAGAAAATTCATATATAACTGTTGCAACCACACGCCCGGAAACGATGCTCGGCGATACCGGCGTAGCAGTTAATCCGGAAGATGAAAGATATAAAAGCTTTATCGGCAAAATGATCGAACTGCCTCTCACCGGCAGAGTTATCCCCGTGTTTGCAGATGAATATGTTGATAAGGAGTTCGGTACCGGTGCGGTAAAAGTAACCCCTGCGCACGACCCCAATGATTACGAAATGGGGACCCGCCATAAACTTGAGATGATAAACATCTTTAATGAGGATGCTTCCACTAATCACAACGTGCCGGAAGAATACCGCGGATTAGACCGTTACGTTGCACGGGAAAAGGTTGTTCACCGCCTGCAGGAACTTGGGCTCATAGAAAAAATTGAAGAACATATACACAATGTCGGTTACTCAGAACGCGGCGGCGTACCGATTGAGCCATACCTCAGTGAGCAGTGGTTCATGAAAATGAATGAACTTGCCAAGCCGGCGCTTGATGCTGTGCTCAATAAGGAAGTAAACTTTCATCCGGCACATTGGGTAAAAACATACGAGCACTGGATGAGCGGCATTCGGGACTGGTGTATATCCCGCCAACTCTGGTGGGGTCACCGCATACCCGTTTGGTATCATAAAGAAACCAAAGCAATGCATGTTGATGTGAATCCGCCGGCTGATATATCCAACTGGCATCAGGATGAAGATGTATTGGATACTTGGGCATCTTCCTGGCTTTGGGCACATGAAGTGTTTAAGACCGAAGAAGAACAAAAATATTATGTCCCCACCGATTTACTGGTAACAGCACCGGATATTATATTCTTCTGGGTTGCCAGGATGATTATGGCTTCCCTGCATTTTAAGCAGGCAATACCCTTCCGGGATGTATATTTCACGTCTGTTATCAGAGACGTGCAAGGCCGCAAGATGAGCAAGTCACTGGGTAACTCACCCGACCCGCTTGAGGTTATATCTGAATACGGAGCCGATGCACTCCGCTTTACAGTTATATATCTTGCCCCGCTTGGCCAGGATGTACTTTTCTCGGCAGAAAAATGTGAGTTCGGCAGAAACTTTGCCAACAAATTATGGAATGCCGGCAGATTCCTCCTGATGCACAAGGGAGATGCAGATTTATCCAAAGCAGAACTGGTTGAGGATGACCTGGTTGACCGCTGGATGAACTCCCGCCTGAACCAAACCTTGCGCGAGCTGCAGGAATCTATGGATAAGTTTGATATTAACATTGCATCCAAGTTTATATATTCATTTGTATGGAATGATTTCTGCGACTGGTATATAGAGCTGATAAAAAATAAATTCTATTCAACCGATGACAAGGTAAAATACTCTGCATTAAAGAAGGCGATTGCGGTTTTTGAGTCCCTCTTAAAAATCGTTCACCCGTTCATGCCGTTTATTACCGAAGAACTATGGTATGCTGTTGAGCCGGGTACAGCCCGCAAAAGCATCAGCATATCCGGGTATCCTGTCTCCGATGCAAAGGCAATAATCCCCTCAGCCGAAAAGGATATGGGGTTGTTGCAGCAGATTATCACCGGCATACGTAATATCCGAGGGGAAATGAATATACCGCCATCCAAGCCAATCAACGCTTTTATCCGAGGAAAAGCATTGGCGGCTGAATATGCCGAATATATAAAGAAACTTACCCGATGTGAAGATGTTGTTATTTCCCCTGACATCACCAAACCGGAAAAAGCCGCTTCGGTTATCGTAAAAGAGTATGAAGTTTTTGTGCCGCTGGAAGGGCTGATTGATACTGAATTAGAAAAAGCACGGCTGCAAAAGGAAATTGACCGCCTTAACGGAGCTTTGATGGGAGTAAGTAAGAAGCTATCCAATGCATCATTTGTTAATAATGCTCCGGCAGATATAGTTGAAAAGGAAAAAGCAAAACAGCGTGATTGGCAGAGCCAGTTAGCAAAGTTTGAAGAGGCATTAAGGAATTTGTAGATCAGATATTATTCACAATTGATATTGTGGTTTTAAAAGGTGCCTAAGGTTCTCGAAGACACCTTATTTCACCATTACAATCTTTTTACTTTGTGTTTGGGTTATCTTGCCTGTGTAGGCATCCCTTACCTCCAACCTGATAAAATATACTCCGCTGGCAAAATTCGGCATTTTGAGAGTAATATTATAGCTGCCCTTCTCCTGTTCCCCCTTATCAATAGTTTGCAGCAATGCACCATTGATATCGTATATCCTGAATATTGCACTCCCCTTGGTACCTATAACATAATCCACCTTTGCTTCTGCGTTAAAGGGGTTGGGGTATATACCGGTGATTCTGTTTAGCTTCGGTATTGCCTGGTCTTCATTTTCAATACCTGTTATAGTCAGAAAAGCAGTATTGTACCAGCGGCTTACATTACCAATGGAATCTATGGACCGAATCCATAATCTTAACT
>CAYYJL010000413.1:0-1502 GCA_964472245.1 uncultured Ignavibacteriaceae bacterium
ATGCAGCGATGGAAAGCCCTGTAACATATTCCGCTTTCATCATACCAATTGCGCTGCCAACGCCTGTTACTTTTTCCGCATTGATTCTGTATCCCGCGAAACTGAAACCCAGCACCAGATTCTCTGCCCTGATTTCCCCGATACTGATATTCAAACCATGTATATAATCTCCACCGGAAACAAGAGCAGCACCGCCAAAGTTGATACCGGTGATATCATCCTGCGCAACCAAAGCTAAGCCGCCTATGTTAAGACCTGTTATATCTCCGCCGGAAACTACTGCCATGCCGGAAAAATTAACTCCCGTCACCGACTTACCGGAAACCGCTGCGAGTCCGCCGATGTTAACGCCGGTAATTTCATTTTTAGAAACAAGTGCCAATCCTCCAAAATTAAATCCTGTGATGCCGCCTTCTGATACCGCCGCCAGACCGCCAAAATTTATTCCCTTCAGATTGCCCTGAGCAACAGCTGCAAGCCCGCCGAAATTAAATCCGGTCATATCATCACCGGAAACAGCTGCAAGCCCGCTCAGGTTTATACCCGTCATCCCTTTGCCGGAAACTACTGCAATCAGGGAAGTATTAATTCCAGTCATCTCCCCCCCGGTAACTGCCGCGAGAGTTCCGTAATTAATTCCCTTAACATCATCAGATGCTGCAAAACCGCCGATACCAAGTACCAACCCCTTGCTCCGTGCAAAAGTCGGAAATCCGCCGAGTGATATACCCGATATATCCGTATGCTCATAGTTTTTACCCCGCCATAAGGTTACGTTAATTCCGTTAATTTTTTCCACTCCGCAATCACGCCAGTTCAGCCGAATTCCACTGAAGTTTTTGGAGTTGCCGATGGAAATACCCGCATTACTTACCGGAAGATTTAGTGCGCCGTGACCGCATTCTTCAGCTTCGTGGGAATCGTTTTGTGCAAATAAAAGAGAGGTGCAAAAAAGTGCAGTAACTAATATATATTTCATGATGTTTATTCCGCTGTAAGAGGATAAAAAATTTTTACGTATCAGTAATTACGAAGAATATCTGAAATATTCAGCTCCGCCCGTCAGCAAATTATGCCTCTGAACATATAATCGGGCGGAAAATTATTTATAAATGGTTTTCAGTCCTGCGTTGCAGTAATAGTGGAGCAGAATTTCATCAAACAGAAAACCTTTTTCCGCCATAACTGCCGCACCAATCTGGCACAAACCCACGCCGTGACCCCATCCGGCACCGTATATATCAAATCCTGCGGGCACTCCCGAAACGGGTTTTTGCTTTTCAATAACGATGGCGGAGCTGTAGAGGTGCGATTTAGAAAGTGCTCTGCGTATCTCAAGTTCCTTACCGATAATCAGTTCCTTTTTGGAACCTGTTATTTTCAGTTTGATGAGCCGTGCTGATTCCCCTCTTTCCACCGGTTCCAAATCAAGTATATCACCAAAATCAATACCGGTTTTTTTACGGATAAGCTCGCTGATTTCTTTCTGTGTGTAGCTGATT
>CAYYJL010000413.1:1512-3318 GCA_964472245.1 uncultured Ignavibacteriaceae bacterium
GGTAAAAATCATTGGTCTCCTGATCATAATCCAGCAGCACCTGAGAAAGTATCTTGTTATCCTTAGTATTGCAGTATGCCGGCGGATTCCCCTTTATCCACTTATCTGCATTTTTTTCTATCTTCAATCGCAGATCAAAATCATCCGGTTCAAATTTGTAATCCACCACGGGAATCAGATACCTCACGGGAGTATCGGCCCATACATGTTCAAATGCTTCCGATACACCGCCGCATGATTTGGAAAACCTTGCATCGCAAACGGTTTCATCGTACATCAGAACGAGCCCGCGTGTTTCCTGCACGGCTGTTCTTGCTGCTTCGGTAAAAATTTTGGTAATGCCCTGGTACCGTTGGCAGTGATCATCAGCGCAGACATCATAATGCACGTGATCTTCCCGGTCATACCAGCGGATAAATTCATGATCTGAACTGATAGTGCTGACAGAGGATTCCGTGCCTGCTTTAACGGCTTTGCTTCGTTCAATCTGTGCTATCAGCCAGCTGCGGGAAATTACTGCATGTGCTTTTAACAACGCCAGACTGCTTTTTGCCGACATTTCAGAGGAAATAACACTAACCAGATAATCTTCCACCGGTATGAGATTAATAGCCGTAAGCTTTTCATTTTCCACAATTATTTTTAACGCACCGCGGAAACTCTGTTTTTCCTTCCGCTCCCAATGAAACTGCACGCCGATAATCACATCTTTAATCTTAAATGCACAGTCGTTGTAGGAAGAAGGAGTAAATACTGCCTCTACCTCTAATTGTGCGGAAAATTTTTCCCCTTTAATGTGTATCATGCCATTTTTCAGTTCTGCACTGAATGCCCCGCGGAGGGAATCACTTTTTCCGCTGACAGAAAATGTTCCGTGCAGTTCAAACCTGAGTTTAGCCGTATTAATAATCCCAACCGTAATATCGGGTTCGGTGGTCGTGTAGCCAATCATATATTTCCCGCTGAAATTGTTGTGTATCCGTTAATCATAAAACAGTTGAGTATTTAATCGCCTTTGGTGAACAATTACTATATTTAAACATCTAAACTAAAGATTTTTAGGCAATTTATAAACCTATTGAACCTGCTTCACAAAATAAAACAGGCAAATTCTTCACATGAAAAAACCGCAAAGTAAAATTATTGACCTGATTGGATTCCCTATGGACCTCGGTGCCGGACGGCGCGGCGTGGATATGGGTCCATCCGCACTCCGCATTGCCGGACTTGCTGAAAAATTACGCAATCTGGGATATACAGTCAACGATGAGGGGGATATTGATATTATGATTATGGAATCACAAAATATTGATAATCCTAAACTAAAATACCTTGATGAAATTCTGAAGACCTGCGATATCCTGGCAGGGAAGGTGGAAAAAATTCTGGATAACGGCCACTTTCCGCTTATAACCGGCGGAGACCACTCCATGGCAATCGGATCGGTGGCGGGTATTGCAGCGCATTGCAAAAAAAATGATTTGCGGCTCGGGGTTATCTGGATTGACGCTCATGCGGATATGAACACAGATGAAACTTCCCCAACAGGTAATATACATGGGATGCCCCTTGCTGCTTCCCTGGGTATAGGTCACCTGGCTCTCACCGGATTTTACGGCATCACACCAAAAATTTCTGCGGAAAACTGCGTTATCATCGGTGCAAGAAGCATTGATATGGAAGAACGTATCAATATCAAAAAAGCCGGGCTGCAGGTATATACGATGACGGATATTGATAAGCTGGGAGTTCTGCGGGTAATTAACCGCGTTTTGGAAAAATTCAATAAAACGGTTGACCATATTC
>CAYYJL010000414.1:0-3302 GCA_964472245.1 uncultured Ignavibacteriaceae bacterium
CAGACTGTTAAGGAAGATTACATTGCCATTAAACCTCCGGAAACAAAAGTAAAACAGGAGCCGGGGCAAAAAGAAACTCAGCCGAATACCTCCGCCGGACTTTTGAATACGATAGAAAAATACCGTATATATAACTCAGCCGTTACCCGGTCCCTGCTGTTTCCCGGATGGGGTCATATCATGATGGGGCAGCAAACCAAGGGAATTGTTATCGCGTCGGTTTCCGGTGCGGCACTTGGGTCATTGATCTATTATTCTTTTAAGAGTGCATCTGATGAAGAGGAATATCTTTCCGCCGTAACAAGGGAGGATATCAGCAGCACATATAAAACGTACAACACTTCCTACCGGCTGCGGAACATCTTTATAGGAATATTTGCCGCTGCATGGCTGTACGCACAGGGGGATTTAATCTTTGCCGGTGAACCAGGCGGAGTTAATTATTCGCTGGATTTGCTGCCTGATGGAGCAAAAAGTATGAATTCCGCCCGGTTTGTAGTAAGGGTTCCGTTTTAAGGGGTGCAAAAACCGCATAGGTATGAAAAATTTGCACAGTCAAAAATTCCCTCTATGCCCCGAATTAAACAAATTACGGCTTTTTGCACTTGGTACGCATATTGTTAGATAGTTCCCAGAATAAATCTCAAATAAGGATAATTTATGAAATCTCTGAAACTTTTTATGCTTCTGGCAGTGCTTACAGTAGTTGCTTCCGCTCAGTTAGCACCTCCGGAAAACCTAACGGCAGCAGGAGTAAACAACAACTCCGGCGTTAAGCTGACATGGGAGCATCCCGTAACATCTAATCTGCATTTTAATGTTTACAGAAAAGATGCCCCGCAGGATGACACCACCAAACAGTACAGAAAAATTGCTTACGTTCACAGCAAGAACTTTACTGACTACCATCTCATCATGGGCAGAACCTGCAGCTACTACGTAACTGCAAAAGACGGCAATCAGACCAGTCTCCCCTCAAATGTGGTTGAGTTCACCCGTACAGCTCCTGTGTATGCTTACGGAACAATTAACGGTTTTGTAACAACAGATACAACCGGAGCTGCAATCTACAGAGCAAAAGTAACTATCTTTTCAAGAAGCTCTAACCATGGTCCTTCGCTAACCGTTACAACAGACAGCAACGGATTTTTCAGCGCACGCGTTAAGACCGGAGATTATGGAATATATACTTCCGCTCAGGGACATTTTGGCGAATACTTTGATAACGTACGCAGCTACAGCCAGGCAGCTACCGTAACCGTAGCAGAAAATGACTCATTGGTGTATGCTATCGGTCTTGCCAGTGTTACCCCTCCGGTGTTATATACTGTAACCGGAACTGTAACAGATGAAGGCGGATTGAATCCTAAAAAATCCCGCATAACTGTATTTGTTAAAAACAGAAACCATCATCCGGGACCAACGTTCGGTCACATGAATGTAGTTACAGATTCATTGGGTAATTTTACCGTAAAGGCAAGACCGGGCGATACGCTGGCACTGTTTGCCAAGCCGATGGATAATACTTATAAATCAGAATACTGGGACGGCAAAGCTGCACTTACTGATGCTGATTTAATTGCGGTATCAGGAAATGTTTCCGGTATTAATTTTACACTCGAACCCAAACCGGTATATAACAACGGTGTTGCAGGCGGAGTATTTGATTCAGCAGGCACACTCGGTCTGGCGGGCCACGTATATCTCATGAAAAAAGCCAGCAACGGCCACGGACATAAGAGATACTGGGCAGCAACAGATTCCGCAACCGGTGCATATTCGTTCAGCAATGTAGAACCGGGCCAGTATATACTGCTTGCTAAAGCTCAGGGTTACAAAGCCAGCTATTTCCAATATGACGGAACACCTACCTGGAACTGGAGAGAAGCTGACTCAGTTGTAGTAACCGAAAGCGGTGTTGTATCCGGTATTAATTTTAACCTGCTTGCAAGAACAATGCCTTCAGGCGGCGGAAATGCATCCGTGGTTTTCGGAAATACGCTTGATGTAAATGGTGCAGCTGTGGAGGGTTCACTTGCTTACATTGTTGATGCAGACGGCAACGTAGTCGGCTCAACGGTTGCAGACCCGGCTGGCGCTTATGTTTTTGAAGGACTTGGCAACGGTAACTATATGCTTTCCGTAAACAGCATATTCTTTGCAGATAAAGAAGTTGACGGTATTGCTATCGGCGACGAAGCTAATACCATAGAAGTAACTGTAAGTCTGACCCCGGATGGTGTAACTTCCGTTAAGGGCGGAACTGAGTCTCCGGAATCATTCACCTTATCACAGAACTATCCTAACCCGTTTAACCCGTCAACAGTTATCCGCTTTTCGTTATCTGAATCAGCTTCAGTAACCCTGAAAGTGTATAACGTAATCGGACAGCAGGTAGCAGTTCTGGTTAACGGTGAGTTCCGCAATGCAGGAAACCACGAAGTAAGCTTCGATGCATCCAAACTTTCCAACGGTGTATATATTTACCGTTTGGAAACAGCAGGACTTACACTTACTAAGAAGATGACCTTACTCAAGTAAGAAGAAGAAGAACAACGAAACGGAACTACCTCCTTGTGACACACACCACTTAGTTCCTTTCCAAAAGGGTGCCCCTGAAGAAGGCACCCTTTTTTTATGCCCTGTCAGAATCAGGATTTACGGGATTAAAGGATTTGCAGGATTGAGAACGGAGCTTGATGAGGGATATGTATATATTCTGCTTGCCAGTGTAATCCGATTGCCGTTAACACAAACACTTCGATTCTTGCTGCTATTCCGATGCATTCGGTCGTCCTCACGCCTGAAGCTGTGGGTTGTATGCGGTTGTGTGTTGTGTGTTGGTGGGGGATTGTGAAAATGGGGCGTATATATATAATCGGGTGCAGGTTTTAATGGTGGGGTGTGTTCGTGGTATTTACCAGAGGCAATTCCGGAGTGCAGGGTGATACCGGTTCTCATTCCCAGGGACATTCTGATTCCCATACCCCTCCTCACAGCTGAAGCTATGGGTTGTATACGGTTGAGTGTTGTGGGCTGGTGGGGGATTGTGAAGATTGGGAGTGTATATATAATCTGGTTCTGTGTTTAACGAGGGATTTGTTTTTATGGAGGGGGTGTACCTAAAACAATTCCGGAATGCGAACTAATAGGTGTTCCCATACCCACGTTTGAAGCCGCGGGGTGTCAGTGTATAAGGTATTAAGGTTAAATTGTTATACAGACTTCAATATTAACTCACTCCACTTTTTGGCGGCCGATGCTGTAATAGGTGAAGCCGAGATCTTTCATCTTTTGAGGTT
>CAYYJL010000415.1:0-3290 GCA_964472245.1 uncultured Ignavibacteriaceae bacterium
ATTATACTTTCCCGGAAATGTCAGTGACAAATACAAAACCCTGTTTGCCATGAACGATAAAAATGAAACAGCAAAGACAAACTCGCTGATTTACACCCGGTATGGGAAAGGTATTTTTGTTTACACAGGACTCTCCTTTTTCCGGCAGATGCCTGCGGGAGTGCCCGGTGCATTTCGTCTGATGATTAATCTGATTGAACAGAAATGATGTTTCCGGATGTTATCAACCTCGTCAACAGTATAGAAGTAACATCCTCTTTATATATTTAAATATTATAACTAATAATAATAGTGTGGATATGTGGATAACTCCATAACCTGATGTGAAACAGATACTTACGGAAAAAGTTGTTTTTTCTGAATCTTGATAACTTATGGAAAAACCGGGGTTCATTAACATTTTACGATAACCGGTAAGTTATCAACATCTTCTTAACGGGTTTTCCACATATTATACACAGGTGTTAATAACATGACTTCACAAACTTTAGAACGGCTGCTGAAAGATGGGGACAGAAAAACCGTGGGAAACGTAGCACGGATTGTTGACCTCTGCAGTGATGATGCGGAATCATTCGGTGCACTGTTTGAATTTCTTTTTCATGAAGACCCGCCTGTACAGATGCGGGCTGCGGATGCTCTTGTCAAATTAGCAAAACTCCATCCTGCGCTGCTGCCGCCATACAAAGAGAGGATTCTGGATGAGGTTACTCTGCTGAATCATCAGGAAGTGAACTGGCATACGGCACAGCTACTGGGTATGCTGGAGCTCAGTAAAAAAGAAGCAGCTAAAGCAATGATGGTTTTACAGAAATTCCTTACAAGTAAAAGCAGCATACTCAAAACCTGCGCCCTGCAGGGGATGTGCGATATCGCCATGAAACATACCTCGTACAAAAAGGAAGTCCTGCAGACCATCACCCAGGCAACCGAAACCGGCACCCCTGCCATGAAAGCCAGAGGAAGAATGCTGCTGAAGGTGCTGGGCAAGTAATAAACGTTTTTCTACCAGTTAGTAACAGTTCAACAATTAATTAGAGAAAATCCTGCTTCTCAAAAACCAATCCGCTTTCCTGCGTGGATAACATCCGGGTTGTTCCTTTTTCAAGTCCGCCCAGTTCCAAAGTGCCGACGGCGGTTCTTACAAAGTGTAGAATATTGAATTCAAAAAAAGCGCACATCCGCCTGATAACGGTGTAATCATCCCCATTGAGCACAACACGGATGATGGATGACTTATTGCTGGCTTTTAAGAGGGTAACATCATTGAATTTAAGAGTTTCTCCCGGCGACTGCACCCCTGCCCTCATTTCTTCTATTATATCATTATCTATTGATTGCTTTATCTGAATCTGATACGTCATTGAAACGGCTTGGATATTTTCCCGCAGCTTTTGAGCCCAGCTGTTGTCATTGGTAAAAAACATCAAACCTTCTGCACTGTTATCCAGCCGGAACAGAGGGAATAAATGGTTGATACTTTCCGGAAGGTCGTGGAAGAGATTTTCCCGGCTTTTATCGTCAAGCGTAGAGGTTATATATCCCGGAGCTTTGTTAAGCATGATATATACCAGTTCTGCGGCTTCAACGGGTTTGCCGTCAATAAGAATAACATCAACTGCGGGATTAACTGGATGAAAATGCCTTTTTATCACCACATCGTTTACCTTAACCCGTCCCTCATCAATCAGGCGGCGTGTTTTATTCCGTGAAAGCACCCCCATTTTGGAGAGCACTCTTTCCAGTGGGATAGTTTTGTCTGTGTTCATATGTTCAAATGTATTTTAGTTTAGTATATATTGCATCAGAGCAGCCGGTTAAATCTCTCTGTTATTAATGCGGAGTATCTTTCCTTGAAAGGAAGAGAAAGGAAACTTTTGGCTATCATCTCTTCCCACCGTTGCCGTGCACGTTCCATGGTCAGGAAGATATTAGATTGCTGTTTTTCCGTTAATTCTGCCCGGGTAAATGCTATGGTAAAATCTTTTCTTGTGATCTTCTGTTTTTTGCCGTTGAGGGTAAGAGCGAGGTCTTCCTTATCGGCGGGATTAACAAGCGCGGCAGCGATTAAATCGTAAGCGGGGGAAAGAACAATTTCTGCCGGAGACTGCCATAGCAGGGAAAAGTTTTTCAGGTGCATGTCTGAATTGCCGGTGAGAAAAGAAAAGAGAACTATTTCATAAAACCGGACAAGATCCAATCCGGGTGCAGTTGAGTAACGCCGGATTGCCTTTGCAATCTGCTCATAACTTCCGTGATATTTATCGGCGGTCAGGCGCTCGGTCAGCTGGCACATATCTTCCATATGCAGTTTGGAGTTTTTTGTGCGGTCAATTCTGCGGGTTATATATGCCAGAGAGCCGGAGCTCATTCTTATCAATGAGTGTGGAACCGTTTTAATTCCGCACAGACCGGCAAGATGCATGGTAAGATCCTCAATTTCCGGCATGGAAGGATATATATCAGAGGGGGGCTTTAATATATAACTGCCCCATAAACCGACCATGGTCAGGCGGCTGGTTTTTTCATCGTTGTTATTTTTTTTGATGTCCAATGAAAGTTTTGGCTGTACCCCTGTAACCGTTGTGCTGCTGCGGATAATCTCTGAGGCAAGCGAAGAAAGCTCATCCTCCCTATAAGGAAAATAGGGCGGCGTATCTGTTCCGAACATCTTTTTGTTGCATGCCGGATGAAAATCGGAAGCATCCTGAGGCAGGGGATTGTAACAATACAAACAGTTTGTCATGTTATTCATCATCCTTCAGGGGAATAACCGAGACCGCACCAATGCAGTCCTTACAGCACGCAAGCAACAGTTCCATGCGGTCGCGGGGATTGAGTTTCCAGTTCTTCTCTGCTATATCCAATAGCCACCCTTCCGGAATAAGCCCGTCAAAAAACGGAAAGAGATAGCGTGAGGTATATGGCTCTGCAGAAACGGGGAGTGTAAGACTGACAGGAACAGCATCCGGAGTTTTGCAATAATCCGGGTCATACGCAAAGTGGTATCCGTTTTCGTCAAGCCGGAGAACGCCGGCTTTGCGGTCATACATATATATAACAGCTTTCTGCATATATATTACTCCTCCTCCGTCCGCCGGTTTTTGACGGGACCCGCCTCATAGCCGAACAGACTCAGCACCTGATTAACCTTATCGAGCCGCAGAGTCTTTTTGCCCTGCTCCAGATCGCGGATAAAACGGAGTCCGACCCCCGCTTTTTGAGCGAGCTCGGGCTGCGTTAATCCGAAATCGGCTCTTTTCTTTTTTACGAAGTCACATATCTGCATA
>CAYYJL010000416.1:0-3283 GCA_964472245.1 uncultured Ignavibacteriaceae bacterium
ATTTGAGATAACTTATTTAGTCAGCACCAGTTTCTTAACGGAAACAAAGCTGCCTGCCTGCATTTTGTAAAAATACACGCCGCTGCTTAATCCATATTCTGCTGTGTTCAAATTGATGCTGTGTGTCCCTGCCTCATAAAATCCGTCTGCTAAGACCGCCACTTGCTTACCGGATACATCATACAATGCAATGGTAATATCAGCTGCATTCTTTACTGCAAAACTGATAGTTGTTGATGGGTTAAAGGGATTAGGATAATTTTGCCCAAGGGCATATCCGTTGATAGTTACATCATCTTCTATACCGGTCACAACATCTATGGTTTTATTGGGAGCAAAGTTCCACTGATCACCACTGTTGTTTCCGTTAAAATTCACGCTGTTACCGTTTGCATACATGGTTATAGCTCCGGCAGTTGCGGGAGCAGTGTACTTAAATGAAAAGGTAACAACTCCGGAAACGGGAGTTTTAGGGCCTGTGTGCGTAATTTCACCGCCAACCAATTTTGTTCCTTCACCTGCTATTACGCTTAAAGTACCTGCGGAAACTGCAATATTAGTGCCTGCCCTGCTGAGCGGCCCGCCCTGTATGGTAACTGCATAGTCACCGGTTGCGCCTGCTGCTAATGTTGCCGGACCGTTAATGGTAACGTTTACACCGGCATTCTGCCCGCCATGACAGTCACATCCGCTGCCATTCTTTTGCGTAACACCCGTAATACCTGTGGATGATGCATATAAAAAGAATGAGAGTGCGGCAACTGCCAGCACCACGGACGTATGTCTTTTTCTTTTTGGATCAATCTTGTTCATAATTTCCTTTTTTATCTTGTTTGTATACAGTAATAAGTATAAAGGGAATTCAAATTAGGGACATATAAAAAATCCCATATCACATTCTTTCCCGCATAAAATACGGGAACATCTTATACCAGGTCGGCCAATCGTGCGGCATATCATGTCCCCACAGCTCCAAATCATGCGGAATTCCCTTAGAGGAGAGAATACCCGATAATCTTCTGGAGGCGTCCGGATTTTCATAATTACCCTGCCCGGTGGCAATAATTATTTTTTTGCCATGGCGCAGTTTGTTCAGCACACCCTCATCCTGCAAACGGGGCAGATAATCCGCAGGGGAATTAAAATAGACATCCTCATCATAATAGCCGTCTGTATAATCCTTCAGGTCATAACTGCCGCTCATAGCAAGTGTTCCGGCAAATAAATCAGGACGGCGGAACAGGGAGTTTGCGGCGTGAAAGGCGCCCAACGATGCTCCGGTAGTCAGCAGCGGAACACGCCCCTGGCAATTGTTAAAAATAAATGGAACAACTTCTTCAGTTACATAGCTGTTATACTGCTGATGGCGGATGGATTTGTGGCGCGGGTTCATCCCCCGGTTAAGCCAGCTTTCATTATTAATACTGTTGATGGAGAATAATTTACATTTGCCGGAATCCACCAAATCGCTGATTCTGGATATTAAATTAAATCTTTCATATTCCAGGTAATCTGCGCCTGCTGTCGGAAACATCAATACTGCAAACCCATAATGTCCGTAAACAGCAACTTCCATATCCTTGTGCAGGGACGGACTCCACCAGCGGTGAATCTCTCTCTTCATGTATTCTCCTGTAATTGTAACTATTAAATGAAAGACTCAATATATTAATTCCTGCCCGCATTTGAAAGATCCTATTATTTTCTTCCTAATTGTATTATCCTCCGGGGGAGGGAATCGGTTTCGTACATCATTTTATTGGCCTGACGCTCAATAAAGGACCTCCGGTAAACCTCACTAAAACTGCGGTACCTCACATAAAGATACCCGTAATGGAAAAATATTATAACCGCCAGACCAAGCGGACTGAACCACCTCTGCTGACGGATATGCTCATACTCATGCCTGATAACATAGGGGGAATCCCCCCGCTCAGTAATTACAATGAAGTTAAGGATATTTAGCCCTAACGGATGAACACCAAAATACTTTATCCTGTTCACCCTGATAACCACCGGAGGCACAATCCAGACGTACAGCCAAAGAATGACATTAGGTATAAGCAGCCAAAACAATTCGTTAAAAAGCCAATCAGGCATAAACCGGATAAATAAGATTTCTGAAAAACGTATATTTACCGGCTAATCTAATAATTTTTTGGATACCCCTTGCCTGTTGGTGAAATATTTGGAATTGCTACTGCCCTTCTATGGTCTGCTACAGCAATTTGTTTTACGGAAGCGTCAAAAAAAATAGGGACTTTTCAGCTTAATATAAACCGTCTCTCACTTGCCGCTGTATTTTTGACATTAACCATTCTGCTGGCAGGTATTGATTATAAAATATCAGCAGAACAAATTTTGTTTCTTGCATTAAGCGGTTTGGTGGGGCTGGTTTTTGGGGATACTTACTTGTTTAAAGCATATCAAACCATTGGAGCAAGGAATACTCAGGTGCTCATGACACTTGCACCGGCTATTGCTGCGGTATTTGGATATATATTGTTTTATGAAACTATTTCCCTGCTGGGGATATCCGGCATGGTAATTACTATTGCAGGCGTGATGATTGTTGTTTACCAAAAAGATGCAAACGGCAAAAGGACGATGCATTCACCGCGCGGTATTTGGTATGCTTTTCTTGGTGCAGTTGGTCAGGCAGGCGGGTTAATTCTTGCAAAACAGGCATTCAGCTACTCCCCGGTAAACGGGTTTACTGCTACGTTTTTCCGGATTATTTCAGCAGTTGCCGCCTTATATATCATGGGCTGGAGCACCGGCCGGTTAAAGAATCCTGTGCCCATGTTCAGAGAAAATCATTCTGCATTAAAATTTACCATAGCAGGCACCATCATGGGACCATTTCTTGGTATTACCTGCAGTTTAATAGCTATAAGTTATGCAAAGATTGGCATTGCCTCCACACTTATGTCCATATCACCGGTAACCATGCTTCCGCTGGTCAGCTACTATTACAAAGAACCTATACCTGCAAAAGGAATTGCAGGTGCAGTGGTGGCGGTTATCGGCGTAGCAGTGCTGGTATTGAGATAACCAGTATATATACAGAACTGCCGGAAGTGTCAGCAAGAACTTCCGGCAGATAACATTTTGGTAGCTGTTATTTTGGGGAAATTTATTTATTCATTACTTCATCAGCATTAACTTCTTGGTCTGTGTAAACTTACCCGAAGTCAGCCGGTAGATATATACACCGCTCGGCAGATTACCCGCTTCAAAGGTAATATTGTAATAGCCCGTTTCCTGCTTGCCGTTAACCAGT
>CAYYJL010000417.1:0-3281 GCA_964472245.1 uncultured Ignavibacteriaceae bacterium
TTTTCATATCTTCCTGTTTTCCTGTAACTTACGGCTCACAATTTTCGCAAAGTTTGAATTCTATCCTCATTATCAGGTTCAGTTCCCTGGGTGATGTGCTCCTGACCTCACCCCTTATCCGGATTTTACGCAATACGTATCCCGGTGCACGCATAGATTTTGTGATAAAACCGCACTTTTCCTCTGCTGTGGAAAGCTCCCCGTATCTTAACAGCATTTACCATTTCACCGCGGAAACTGCACCCTCACTCAAAAAACAGCTGAAACAGCATGGTTATGATATGGTTGTCGACCTGCAGAACAATATCCGCAGCCGAAGGTTAAGTTCCGGCCTGGCACCTGTTGTACACCGCTTCCGCAAACACGGTATTAATAAATGGCTGCTTGTTGCATTCAAAATCAGGACTTCCGGCTGGGCTGCACCTATTCCGGAACGGTATATTGCATCCGTGCCGGGACTTGCTCCGGACGGGCTTGGCTTGGAGTTTCACTTCACTCCTGCAGATACCGGCCTGCCAAAAGAGAGCCGCTATATTGCCGTTGCGCCCGGCTCAAAACATTTCACAAAAATGTGGGGCTCAGGCAGGTATGCGGAACTCTGCCGGCTGATGCTGGCCTACGGCATAACTCCCGTTTTGGTTGGCGGTACCGATGATGCTGACATTTGCAAAGAAATTCAGGAGCGGTATCCCGGTGTGGTGAATCTTTCCGGCAGGAACGATACGGTGCTCATCGCCTCGGTTATGAAGCAGTCCTTAGCCGTTGTTTGTAATGATTCCGGTCTGATGCATCTTTCCTGTGCTGTGGGCGTTCCGGTTTTAGTATTTTTCGGGAGTACAGTTAAGGATTTCGGATTTTTCCCGTATAAAAACAAATCAGTGGTAATGGAAAACACAACACTCACCTGCAGGCCCTGCTCACATATCGGCAAAAGCACCTGCCCCAAAGGGCACTTCCTCTGCATGGCATCGCTGCAGCCGGGCGAGGCATTCCTCCGCTTAAAAACACTGGCGGGGGCGTAATGTTTTTCATCCACCGCATATTGTATAATTTCCTCGTGATGCCGGTTATATATATCGGAGTGCGGGTGATTGCCCTGTTTAATAAAAAAATAAGAAGGGGGATACGCGGACGCTCCCGGTTATTTGAGGAGCTGGTGCTTAATGCCGCCAGACTAGATAAATCAAAAAGCGTGCTCTGGTTTCACTCCGCCTCCCTCGGTGAGTTTGAACAGGCGAAGCCGATTATTGAGGAGCTGCGCAAAAACAATTCCTTTAATATACTGGTTACCTTCTTTTCTCCTTCCGGGTATGATAACTCCCGTAAATATCCCCATGCGGATTTAATTTCATATATACCGTTTGATACCGTTTCCGCAGCAGACCGCTTTGTACAAATTGTTAAACCTGCCATTGCGGTATTTATGCGGTATGATTTCTGGCCAAACCTGGTCTGGCGGCTTGGGGAAAAGAAGATACCCATGATAATCGCCGATGCCACCATGCAGGAAAAAACCAAACGGCTCTGGCCCTATGTAAAAAGTTTTCATGTATCCATATTCAGGCATTTTGACAAGATACTGACCGTTTCTTCCGGGGATATACAGAACTTCAAACGCTTCGGCATACCGGATAACAAACTTGCCGTTGCAGGTGATACCCGCTTTGACCGTGTATATACAAGATCGCTCGCCTCAAAGGAACAAAATATACTCCGTACAGATATCACAGAAGGCAAAAAAGTTATCGTTATAGGCAGTTCCTGGCATGAGGATGAGGAGATACTGATTCCCGTTTTATCCAAGCTGCTCCGTTACCATAAGGATTTGCTGGTCATCATTGCACCGCATGAACCAACCGTGGATCATCTGGAAAAATTAGAATCCGATTTTGAGGAAAGCGCCGCCACCATCCGCTTTTCCTTACTGAATAATTATAAAGATCAGCGTGTGCTGTTGGTGGACTCAATCGGCATACTGGTTGCCCTCTATTCCTATGCTGATATTGCCTTTGTCGGCGGCAGTTTTAAGAGCAATGTGCATAACGTGCTGGAAGCAGCAGTGTACGGCATACCCGTCCTTTACGGACCCAAGATATATAACTCACAGGAAGCATTTGCACTTGCAGATACCGGCGGCGGTATTATCGTGCGCAATGATAAAGAAGCGTATATACAGTTCAGCCGCCTCCTTAACTCTGAGGAATACCGCGGAAAAAGCGGAAAAAGCTCCGGCGAGTTTGTCAGCGCAAACCGCGGTGCAACAGAGCGCATCATAAAAGAGATTTATTCCATACTTAATTCCCAAAACCGCCTGTTACCCTACTTATAGCAAAGGATATATACCATGCCCGCGGAAGCAATAGTTGCTCTTGTAACCCTTATTGTGCTGGAAATTGTTCTCGGCATAGATAACATCATTTTCATCTCTATTCTTGCGGCTAAACTGCCGGAAGAGCAGCAGGCAAAGGCCAGAACCACGGGACTTGCCATGGCGCTGATTGTGCGCATCCTGCTATTGTTTTCCATAACACTTATCATGAAGCTGGTCACGCCGCTGTTTGTTCTCTGGGGTGTGGAAATTTCCGGGAGGGATTTAATCCTGATTATCGGCGGTTTGTTTCTGATTGCAAAAAGCACGCATGAGATACATGTTAAGCTGGAAGGGGAGGAAGGTGCCGGCGATAAAAAACTGAATTCCGTAACTTACGGCGGCATCATCCTGCAGATTGTCCTGCTGGATATTATTTTCTCCTTAGATTCTGTAATCACCGCAGTCGGCATGGCTAGCGAGTTATGGATTATGATTACCGCAGTGGTTATATCCATAATCTTTATGATGTTCTTTATGAAGCGCGTGAGTGATTACGTAAACCACCGCCCCACCATTAAAATGCTTGCGCTCAGTTTTCTGCTGCTTATCGGATTCACGCTTGTGCTGGAAGGCATACACTCCCATGTACCCAAAGGATATATATACTTTGCAATGGCGTTTTCATTTCTTGTGGAGATGCTGAACCTGAAAATGGGGAGGAAGAAACATGTTGAACCCGTGCAGCTCCGCCAGCAATACGCGGGAGAAGGCAAATAAAATTTCCCGTTCCCTGAGATTAAGGCAGCCGGTATATATATAGACCGGCTGCCTGTTTATTTATATAAGTTTTTCTCTGGTTGCGTAATCAAACACTTCCGTCAGCTCACTCAGCTGATCGGTTGTTTTCATCAGGCGTTCAGCAAGATTAAGGATAAGATTTTTTGTAATATCAGGATTATCCTTTATCAGC
>CAYYJL010000418.1:0-3275 GCA_964472245.1 uncultured Ignavibacteriaceae bacterium
CCGGAACGGTAGGGCATATGGAAGTCTATATCGAGTGTAGATTTGCCTTTGCCGAATTGATGGAACGTGGTGCTGTCTGTATCAAACAATTTATCCGCAATATCAATGCCTTTGGTTGTTTTTGCCACCGGCATTTTTACTCGGCGGTAATCCTGGTATATCTCCTCTATTGCAAGCTTGGTGACCTCAATAGAGCCGTCAGCCCCCTTAGGCAGCATACATACAAAAATCAATTCAGAAATGTAAGATGGATAGCTGTAAGAATTATCCCCGGCTCTGAGGAAACTGCTGCGGGAGATGGTATATAGCGCGGGCTTTTTACTCTTTGTATGCTCAAAATATTTACTCCCTTTATAGAGCAGGCCGGAGGAGTCTTTTATAAATACTCTGAACGACAGATTTTGATGTGAGTTAACAGAAAATGAAAGCTTAAAATCAGCCGGGAGAGAGGTATCTATTGCCGCATACAACTGAAACCCGGATGTATCATTATCTGATTCGTAATAAACAATAAACTCATCTGCCCGGGAGGTGATACTGCACGAGGCATCCCCTTTAATTTCTGTTTCATGCTTTTTAATGAGCAGATTCTGAGGAAAAAGCAGGGATGTGAAAAAAAAGAGAAGTATTGTATATATATAAAAACACATTATCGTCAGGCAGTTTGGTTAAAATGTTCCAGGAATTTTTTTGTACGGCTGTCGGCTGTATTGTTCAGGAATTCTTCCGCTGTGTTGAACTCGATGAGCCGTCCTTTTTCCATATACATGAAATAATCAGCAAAGCCGCGGAGGAAATTGAGTGAATGAGAAACGATGATAAGGGTTTTGCCTCCGGCTACGTATTCATTCAGCACTGTGCGGATATCGGAGCTGTATCGCGGGTCAAGTGCGCTGGTCGGTTCATCCAGCAGCAATACATCGGGCTGCATTGCCAGTGCCCTGCAGATTGCCACCCTCTGCTGCTCTCCTCCGGAAAGTTCATCCGGGTAGCTATTGGCTTTAGAGCTGAGTCCCACAGAGCCGAGCAGTTTTTTCGCGGCGGATTCTGCTGCTGTATGGGGAGTACCGAGCACATGGACGGGTGCTTCGGTGATGTTTTCCAGTGTGGTCAGGTGCGGAAAAAGATATAAATGCTGAAACACAATACCCATGTGTTTTCGGAAATCCCATATATACGGATCCTTTGCAGTAATCTGCCCGCTCGTCAGGTTCATGTTGTTTACGGTTATTTTGCCTGCTGAAAACTCCTGCAGTGCAGAAAGGCACATCAGCAGAGATGTTTTACCGCTGCCGGACTCACCGATTATGCCAAGCACACTGCCGGAAGGGATAGTAAAATTTATATCTTTCAGGATAGCTGTGCCGTTAACGGATTTTGAAAGTGACTCAACGGTTATCATACAGCATGGGCTTCCTGCTCAAACATTTTTTTATTTGAGCGGTTCAATTTGTTTTCTAACTTCCGTGCGTAATGCGCAAGCGGGAGACTCATGAGAAGGTAAAATCCTGCAGTGACTGCACCGAGGAATAAAAACTCACCCGAGGCATTGGCAAGTTCACGGTATGCAGTTGCAAGTTCCCATACGGAAATTGCAAACGCAGCTGATGTATCCTTGAACAGAGCGACAAAGTCATTGGTCATTGGGGGAAGGGCAATGCGGAATGCCTGCGGAAAAATAATCCGCCTGAATGTGAGAAACGGTTTCATACCGAGTGAATAGGCAACATCCCATTGGCGCTGCGGCACTGCCTGGAATGCAGTTCTGTATATCTGCGATTCATACGCGGCATAATTTAAGCCAAGCCCCGTTAATGCAGTCAGCCAGCCCGGCAATGCAATGCCAATGACAGGGAGCCCGAAGTAGAGAAAGAGCAGCTGCACAAGAACAGGCGTTCCGCGGAAAAACTCTATATATATAGTACAGAGATACTTCACCGGTTTGGAGCCGTAAGTTTGCCCAAAGGCAAGCGGTATGCCGAGCAGCATTGCAATAATCATTGAACCAAATGCAATCAGGACTGTGATAACTGCTGCATTGGTGAGTTTAAGCAGGGCTTCCGGCCAGGAAAAAGTTCTGCCGGTTACGTCAAATTTATTTTCTTCCCCAAGCAGTTTTATTTGCTCCGCATCCCACAGATCCCATTTACGCATGATGCGTTCTATGGTGCCATTATGCAGCAGTGTGTCAATAGCTGTGTTAATTTTTTTTTGCAGGAGAGTATCTTCATTGCGTATGCCGACAACATAGGTGCCGGGCAGAAAAAGGGGTCCGGTGTTTTTAAGTGCTTTATTGCCGCGGGCATAAAACATCTCCATAGGCACATCCATCAGTACAGCGTCAATGCGTTTATATTCCAGGTCCACGTAAGCGGCAACGGGGTCAGGGTATTCCTTATATACAGCACCGGCAGTTTCCAGGTAACGGGATGCGGCGCAGTTGGCAAGAGTGCCGACAATCCTTTTATTGCGGACGCAGTCTGCCACGGAATCAATTTCGGTTTCGTTTTTCCTGACCGTCAGCTGCAACCGGAATATATAATACGGCTTGCTGAAAATAATTTGTTTTGCCCGGTCTGTAGTTGGTTCAAAACCGTTGATGATTACGTCAAACTCTCTCCGCTTCAGGGATTCTACAATACTGCTCCAGTCAGTAGGAATCAGTTGGGGAATAAGATTAAGTTCAGCGGCTATCGCTGCGGCAACTTCCGCATCAAAGCCAATATATTCAGAAGGGTGTGAGGGATCCGCAAAGACGTATGGTGCACCACCGCTCGGATCTGCACCCCAGCGGAGTTTATCCTGAGCAGGCAGGTGGCTGCAAACAGCAAAAACGATAAGTGTCAGTAAAAGTGAAATTTTCTTCAGTTTCAGGATTCCGCGTACAATTCCGTGTGAAAATTCAAAAAATGTTTTTCTGAAAATACTTTAAAAGAAAAAGGTACGCAATACTGCGGGGAGATGCCTTTCCCGCAAGTTGGGCACAGGTACCGACCGGAGGATACATTTGCCTGGTCAGTGAGCGCAGTCGGACTGGGGTCAGTGAGCGAAGTCGAACTGCAGGCACCGGAGTGTTTCCCGCAGATTTACGCAGATAATGTCAGAACTGTGATTTATTTGATGAGATGATGTCCATGATTTTCGCGAGTTTAGGAATTGATGTTTTATCGGGGATTTTCGTTAGTATTTTTTAAAGTGATTTTGCTGACTGCTCCGCGCGTAATATCAAAGCGGAGCTTATTTTTTTCTGAGACGAGTAAATCATTACTGAGTGA
>CAYYJL010000419.1:0-3269 GCA_964472245.1 uncultured Ignavibacteriaceae bacterium
GATAGCCAGGGCAGATGAACCGATGCCAAAAGCAGTATTAATGAGTGCTTCGGATATACCGGTAGCCAGTGCTACAGCATCCGGTGCTCCTGCGGTTGCGAGTGCAGCAAATGCTTTAATCATACCAAGTACGGTTCCAAGAAGTCCCATTAAGGTTGCCAATGGAGCTATGGTTGCGAGGATTACCAGGTTTTGCTCCAGAACCGGAAGTTCCAGAGAAGTTGCTTCCTCGATTTCCTGTTTAATGGAGAGCATCTTTTGTTCTTTATTCATTTCATGGGATTCGAGCACGGTCTGATATTTTAACAGACCTGATTTGATAACATTAGCAACTGAACCGCGCTGTTTATCACACTCTTCCACTGCATTATTCAGATTACCTTCAGAAAGCGAGCGGTAAACTTTTACAACAAAAGTACCGATGTTCCCCTTGCCCTTTGCACGGGTGAGAGTAATGAAACGTTCTATTGTAAAAGTAATAACCATCATAAGAATGGTCATCAGGACAGGTACAATATAGCCCCCTTTATATATAACACCCAGATAGTTACCCGGTTTGGGGAGATTGTTGACATTGTTGCCCTGAAAGTTTTCCGGGGCGCCCATGACAAAGAAGAATAAAATTAAAGCAACAACAAAAAGTACGGGGATGGCGATTGCGGAAAAACCGGTGAAAGCGCCTTTAAGTTCATATTTGGATTTCAATGGATTACTCCTTTTTTTGATAAAGTTTGTGACAGATATATGAAGTTGTTCATGCCGGTCCGGAGTAACTGCGGATTATAAGAACAGAAAGCTTATATGCTGCTGCCAGTGTTGTGCTATATATATAGAATACAGCATGACTGACGGCAGGATACAGTTATCCTAGGATGACAGGAACGATAGATTTATTTCAGGATAAGAGGGACGGAGGACCGCGCAGTTCATGATGCGGGATCTGAATCTGCGTGAGGAAAAGAGAGTTTGAACCCGGAAAGCACTTTTGTGAGTAAATCCGGATATTATAATAATTGTCAGCTGTGTGGCAATCTCCGGCAGGGGCGTTGTGGAACTGGGAGGTTTCCTTGCTGCCGGTAGTTTCAAAGGATTTAAGGGAGTTTGTTAAACCTGAATTGGCAAGGTAATCATCATCCGGCCTTAGTTCAGTTGAACTGCCAAAGTCAGAACCCCGGGTTCCAAAGCTGTATTGAGCTGAGGAAAAGCCAATCCCCAGAAGCAGATGAACTGCTACAAAGAGGAGGGCACTGTATTTAAAGAGGTTCTTCCGAAAGAAATTCAATGTAATTCAAGAAAAATATTATCCAAATATAGTGGAAAAAGAATTACTGCAACGGGCATTTTTGTGGATAAATTATTAGTGCAATAAAAAGGGCGTCAAATGAAAACCGGAAACTGTATTTTATCGTATAGGTTGGACCGGGAAGGGTGCGCTGAACAAACGCATCGAGGATTTCAGTTTCAGTTTGTCTTATAATTATTGCGTAGTGGGTGTGTTAGATTCGGCTCCTGTTTTTTGGCAGTTTGTGATGGAAAAATACGGGGTTGGTGAGGTTGTACGGGGTCATCCGCTGGTTGAAAATACAATAAATATTAGAGCAATCTGCGGTTTGGTAATTATTGCCGTTGACGAATATCATCGTCCGCCATTGAGTGTAATAAGTCTTTGAAATCATTTCCCCGATACGTTAAGATTCTGCCCGGCAGTATTTACTTATGAGGAAAGAGAAGAATTCACCTTTGATACAGTTGAAAAAGTGATAAATGAAAATGTCCGGGAGTTTGGCGGATATTATCAGGGTTTTAACCTGCGAAAGATTGACAGGCAAACGGCAGACAAATATGAAAGCTATCTATCTGTATTTTATTAGAGAGAGACCTGCCCCCGGTTTTGAAATAGATAATCGGTCCGTTTGAGGGGTGGTTTTGTAATGAAACGGAAGCTTAGTATTTTATCCGTGTAAGTTATTAGAAGTTCCGCCATGGCATGGCAGCCGAATGCAATGTGATACAATATTCATTTTCTCAGTGCAAAGGAATTTAGATGTGGAAAAATAGTTTTAATTCACGGGGATTTTTAACCAAATCAGAAAAAATATCCCAAATTCTCTATGCGTCTGTCCGTGTTTATTTAAGCGTAGGTTCTACCCGGAAATATCTCTTTTTCATTTTAATTGCGTTAAGCGTTTGCGTACCCGCACAGGAATTGCGGTATCGTGAAGAGCCACAAGATCCTTTAATGGAATATGACAGGAACTGGAATCCGGATGAAACAAATGGCTGGCTGCCGGTCACTGTTACATATACCAATAAACTTTCCGGGGTTTGGGTTACTTTTTCCAGGCATGATTATACATATCACAGTGATGGCAGAAGAATGTTTTACACGGTCAGCTATTACCAAAATGGCATATTTAACCTGACGGATGAGTTCTCTTATATATACGACAGTGCAGGTAACAATACTGAGTGGATTCAGTTACTCTGGGATGGTACATTTTTTACCAATATCAAAAAAAGAACATATACATATGCAGGTAACAGGATAGTATATTCTGAGAGACTATTATGGGAAGACTCCGCCTGGGTAGTAGAGTGGAAGTACTGGCATGACTACAATGATCTGGGGCAGTTGACAGTTCAACGCTTGGAACGGTATGTATGGGGCAGTTTATCCAGCCGTTCAAGGTATGTATATACATATGATGAAAACGGAAATCGTTCCACAGAGGTGTATCAATATCCTGAGAATGAAAATTGGAAGAGCCGTGATAGTTCTCAATATTCATATAATCAGTATAACCGGAAAGTTACTGAGTTGAGATTTGCCTTTGAGAATAATCAATGGGTAGTTAAAGGAAAAGGAATCTGGGAGTATAACTCTTATCAGGATATCTCTGCGGTTTATTGGTTATTTCCCAATGCAAACAACTTTGCAGTACAGGATAGATATTATTATTACTATGATGAAAACAGAAACATTACAGAAGTATTGAGGCAGTACAACGGAGGATCAGGAGTTTTTATAGATGGTTCCAGAGATTATTATCAGTACGGCTATTTTCCTCTGACAGGAACAGACCAGTCAGCCCCTTACTCTGCTGTGCTTTATCAAAACTACCCCAATCCGTTTAATCCGGAAACGGTGATCAGGTTTAATCTGCCCATAGCCGCTCATACTACACTAAAGGTTTATGATGTAACCGGAGGAGAAGTTCAAACCCTGATTAACGGGCAGACTGAAGCCGGACTGCACTCCGTAACATTCA
>CAYYJL010000420.1:0-3257 GCA_964472245.1 uncultured Ignavibacteriaceae bacterium
CAGTTCTTCACTCATCTGCGTGCCGATGCAAATGGAAGAAATTGGAATGAATATTTTGAACCAAAAGATATTCCGGGTTTCCCAATTGAATATTATAATACCGGTCGTGATACAATCGGCGTTATCCCCGGAGACGGATTTTGGGATGTTGGTAATCCTTCAACCTGGCGGGATCACCATGTGGATGAGTTTTCTGTAAAAGGTGATATTACTTCATTTTTTGATGAAAAGAATAAGTTTAAAGCAGGTTTCAACTTGCAATTTCAGGAAATGCAGGTTGTTGATATATACAGACCATGGATTGGTGAACTTGGCCTGAACAATGATATTTATAAAGTATACCCTGCCATCGGAAGCGTATATGCTCAGGATAATGTCAATTTTGGCGGTATGATTCTGAACTTCGGATTACGCTACGATTTTTGGTTCCCCGGTAAATTTGTTGACGATGCAGTTGATAACCCGGATGTTATTACCATACCGGATGATGTAAGAACACGTTACAGATCAGACAGCTTTAAGTGGTTTGGCAACCGTTATTATAAAGGACGTTTGAGCCCCCGTCTTGGTATTTCACATCCTATTTCTGAGTTCCAGACTTTGTTCTTTTCTTACGGACATTTCAGTAAATGGCCAAGACCTCAGTTTGTGTATGCGAAACTGAGTCCGTATAGTGCAAAATCTTCCTTCCAGAGATTTGGAAACCCAAACTTGAAACCGGAAACAACTGTCGCATATGAACTGGGTTTAAAAACACAGATTTCTGATGATGATGTGCTTACAGTTACTGCATATTACAAAGATATATTTGATTATGTAAATACCCGTACTTCGCTCATTTCATCAGCTCGTTTTGCTTCACAACGGTTTATTACCTATGTAAATCAGGATTATGCAAGATCCCGCGGTTTGGAATTTGAGTATAAAAAGAGAATCGGTAAATGGTTTACTGGGGCAGCAAACTTTTCTTATTCTATCGTAACAGGTAAAGCTTCATCAGCTGATGATGGTGTTTTGGTGCTTAGCGGACTTCTTGAAGAATCAATTAAAGAGGAGTATGTTGGCTGGGACCGGCCCTATACCGCAAGTATAAATTCAAGCTTTTATATAGAAAAAGATAAACCATTATTTGATTTTGGTAAGGGAATTCTTGATGATATCACGTTCCTTGTAAGAGCGTTTTATCAATCAGGTAAAAGATATACTCCTGCAGTCTTTACGGGAAGTTATGGAACAGACGGAAGACCGGAATATGAATTTATACGAACCGGAAGATATACCGAAATTGGCGATGACTGGTTTTGGGTAGATCTGAATATTGAAAAGAGTTTTAGAATAGGGGATTTACGATTTAATGTATTTACAGAAATAAGTAATTTATTTGACACACAAAACAGTGCTATCATTAATCCGGTAACCGGAAGAGCTTATGAATATGGTGACCCGACTCCGGGCAGCTGGAATGACCCGCTCTATCCTGATTTACAGGCACCGCTTTCACCATATCCGTTTAATCCGGCACGTTATTTAACCAGAAGGAATATTAAGTTTGGTATTACAGTCAGGTTTTAAGAAAATATTTCTTCTCCTGATATTAATCTCAGGAGTTAGTTATGCGCAGTTGTTCCCTAATCTTGGCGGACAAAGAAGCGGTATATCCACAGCACAGTTTTTAAAAATTGGTGTTGGCAGCCGGGCAGCCGGTTTGGGTGAGGCATTTGTTGCTCTCTCGGATGATGCATCAGCTTTATATTGGAATCCGGCGGGTATTACGCAATTTGAAAATAATCAGATATTGTTTTCTCATAACCAGTGGTTGGTGGATATTAATCATGATTTTTTAGGAGCCGTGTGGCATCTCACTGGTACGGATGCTGTAGGAGTATCGGTAACTTCTCTTACTATGGATCAGATGAAAGTGACAACTGAGTTTGCTCCGTTTGGTACAGGGGAATATTTCAGTTTTTCCGATATTGCTATCGGTGTTACCTACGCAAAGAGGATGACAGATAAATTTAGTTTTGGTGCAACCGTAAGATATATGGAAGAAACCCTTGACAAACTTAAAATGAGAGGTTTCCTTATTGATCTTGGTACCTATTACTGGACCGGGCTTGGCTCATCACGTTTTGCTGTTGCTGTAACAAATTTTGGAAATCAGCTCTCACCTGATGGTGAAGTCGTGCTTGTTGGAAAAAGAAACAAATCTGAATGGCAGTCCTTTTCACCGCCTACTATGTTCCGGTTTGGTATCGCCTTTGAACCTTACGAAACGGAGCAGCATAAAGTTACCTCAATTGTACAATTAAATCATCCTAATGATAACAGTGAAAACGTTTCATTGGGTACTGAATATACGTATCTGACAGGGATGGGTTTGGATTTTGCACTTCGTGGCGGATACAAGGTTAATGTTCAGGAACAGGACTTAAGTTTTGGCGCAGGTATTCGGTATAATGCCGGATTTTCTGTATTGAATTTTGATTATGCGTTCTCCCGTTTTGATAAACTTGGTTCGGCACATAGAATCACGCTGAGTTTAGGAATATTATGAAAAAATTATCACTCTTATTCTTATTACTGATCCCTGTCCTTTTCTACGTTGGTTGTACCGATAAACTTGATTTAGATAGTTTTTCGAGTGCACCACGGGAATCTAATGTGGGAGGTGACACGTTATATATTCAATTAAATCCGGTTTGGACAGGATTTAATAAACCACAGGATATCATGGTTGGCAGGGAGCCGTTCATCTATATCGCAGATACAGAAAATGACAGAATTGTTATGATGCGGCTGGATGGTGTAACGCTTGGCGTATTACCGGTTAAAAGACCTGTCGCCATAGCGCAAGACTATGAACTAAATCTCATAGTGTGTGCTCAGTTTGACACAGTGCTTTCAGGAACTACGCAGACTTTCCCTGCCGTGTATAAAGTTGACATGGTCGCAGGTAATCATATCATTGCTAATGCTCCTGTAACAAGATTGCTGCCAAGAGTTGGCGTCGCGGATGATTTTAATACCGCCCTTAAATATACTGGCGCAGCGGTTATGTATGATAACAGGATTTTTATTACCAGAACCGGACCTGTTAACAATAATATCTTTAAACTCCCTGATAATTCCATCCTCTATTTTGAGCGGAAAACGGTAAACGGTGTACGGAAAGATACACTCATTGGAAGAGTTCCTCTTATTGAACCGCTTGGTACAGGATTACTCAGTGCAAATAACCTCTCCTCTATATCAACTTT
>CAYYJL010000421.1:0-3252 GCA_964472245.1 uncultured Ignavibacteriaceae bacterium
CTGCCTTGGAGCGAAAAATTTTCACAACCATATCAAAGGAAAACTATTGAGGTATTTCGGATTATTTTTGATTCTTTTTTCCTGTATTACTCTTGCGAAACCGGATTTTGAACTCAGCCACAAAACCAGAGACTACGACCAGATACATATAAAACTGAACCTGGAATTTGATTTCTCTAAAAAAACAGTCACCGGCATTTCTGAATATACATTCACTCCGCTGAAGTCAGGTTTTTCCACCCTGATACTTCACAGTAAAACCACAGCGATAAAAAATGTAACACTCCATGGCAAAAAGCTTACCTTTAAATCTGACGAGGAGTATTTAAGAATTGAACTTAACAAAAAATACAGCCCGGCAGATACCATCACACTCCGCATAGAATATATATCTTCTCCTCAGCGCGGATTATACTTTTTCTCCCCGGATAAAGAGCATCCCGGTATGCCGTTTCAGATATGGACTCAGGGGCAGTCCAACTATAACAGATTCTGGTATCCTGCCTATGATCTGCCGGATGACAAACTCACCAGTGAGATATTTCTTACCGTTCCGGAAAAATTAAAGGCAAGTTCCAACGGTATACTGCAGTCCGTTTCCCCTGCAAAAAGCGGCATGATGACGTATCATTGGAAAATGGACCGGCCATACTCCAATTATCTTACGTCTGTGGTTGTCGGTGAATACAGTATCATGACTGAAACAGTTGAAAACACCCTTCTGGAGCATTATATGGCCCCGGAATGGCCGGAACAAAATTACCCGTATATATACGGCAGGACTGCAAATATGCTGCAGTTTTTTAATCAGTTAATCCTTCCCTATCCGTATCAGCGCTATGCTCAGATTCCCGTTCAGGATTTTGAATGGGGCGGCATGGAAAATATCACCGCAACAACACTTAATAAAAGAATAAACCATGATAATTGCATCAAACCGAATTATTCAGCAGACGGTTTGATCGCTCATGAGCTTGCTCATCAATGGTACGGTGATTTACTCACCTGCCGTGACTGGAACCATCTCTGGCTGAACGAAGGTTTTGCAACTTATTATACAACGCTTTGGGAAGAGCACTATCTTGGTTATGATGCATATATAGCAAGCCATATACTCACCCAAAAAGATTATACCGGACCTTGGCTGACAAACATTCAAACCGCTAGCGACAGCACCAAAGCCGCTCGAATTCCTGTGGATCTTTCCGGCGGAAATGCGTATGACAAAGGAGCTTCCATCCTGAATATGATTCGGTTTGAACTTGGCAAGGAGCAGTATAACAAGGTAATTAAAGCATATACAGAAAAATATATGCATCAGAATGTGGTATCAGATCAGTTCAGGGATATGCTTCCAAAAATTCCCTCTGTTTCCTGGGAAAAGTTTTTTGACCAGTGGGTTTACGGTACCGGCTATCCGGAATTAAATATTAAATATGTATACGATGCACCGGGTAAAAAGATAAATGTTACCATTGAGCAAACTCCGGTTTTTGGTTCCTCCGAACAAAGCTTTACTTTTAACCTGCCGGTGGAGGTATATACGAACTCAGGTGTACGGTCAGTTATCATACCGGTTAAAGGTCAGTACACAAATTATGAAATTCCTGCGGACTCTAAACCATTTGGCGTTGGGTTCAACAGCAACTCTGCTATCCTGTGCACATATGAAACAAATGCTTCATTTGATGATCTTGTATATATGCTCAAATATTCTAACGATGCGGCAATCAGGTTGTATGCCGGCTCCCAGCTGCATAAGTTTGACAGCCGCGGGACTGAACATCTTGCCTATGCACTCAAAAACGAAACTAACTGGCTGGTAAAAAAAGAGATTCTGCTCTCGCTCGATAAAATAAACACGATAGAATCTTTACGTGCCATGTATGCGGCATTTGCAGACCATGACGGCCGGGTTCGTGAGGCAGCAGCAAGAAGTATGGCAGCTTTTAAAATGATTGTAGATAATAATCAGGAAGCGGGTAACATAACTGCCCTGCTTAAAAATCAACTTGCCAAAGACTGCAATCACTATGTGCGCGGAGCAGTACTTGAAACCTACGGCAAACTTGCCCTCCCTGATTTTGAATCCCTTCTTATGAACCATGCCTTGGAGGTTTCGCACCTTGATGCGGTACGTAAAGGCGTGTTCGCAGGATTACGATCCGTTTCTACCGATGCTCTGTTTGATCTAGCCCTTAAGGCACTTGACTATAATATTGCAACCGGAGATATGCATTTAGGCGATATAGAGGTTTTGGAATGGGCTTCACGTCATTACAAGGATAAAGCCGGCCGTGTGAAGGAGGTCATAAAAGCGGGACTGAAAAATCCTTATTTTAGGACACGAATCAGGGCGGCAAAATTGATTGATGAACTTGAAATTAAAGATTTAGTTCCGTATTTACGTGAAATCAGAAATTCGGAAATTAGAATTGTTGTGAATGAGACTTTAGATGCTGTGTTGACTAAAATGGAAAGAAAATCCTGATTGCTATGAAAAGATTACCCCTGTTTTTTCTGCTCGTTCTCTTGTTAGCCGGCTGCCGGGAGGAGATAATACCGCCCGGTCAGGGGTTGGGAGTGCTGAATTCCCCCATAAAGGATAATTACTACCGGTCATACTCATTCCGTGTGGATGCCTCAAATCTGAATCTAAGTGTCTCAGACAGCGTTCACCTTAACTCCTCCAGAACACAGCTGATTATCAGCAACGGCAATTATATACGAGGAACTCTCACCGTTAATCTGATAAACCAGCAGGGTACCCTCCAATATACTGAAGTGCTGGATGATGATACCAGAAGTGTAAAAAGACAGATTGAAAACACCAATATTGAACGTATAGAAATATTGTTTAATAATTTCACAGGAAATATAGCCGTCAGACTGGATGCAATTAATTAGATGATGAAGACCATATATATATCGTTTCTGTTCGCTGCAATGAGTACCGCAGCATTGGCACAGTCCTCACTTTATTTTCCGGCAGCACCCGGAGCAAAGTGGTACTTTAAAACCACCCCCACAGATACCTTGAACAACCCCATTGACTCCCTTTCTACTTTCAGCATAGATTCCTTTGCTGTTAATACAACATATCAGGGACTTGATGCAAAAGTAGTTTTAAGCAAAACGGGGCTGGAACAGTCTGTCCCGCTCCAGCCATATATCGATACTTCATATATAAACCTTTCCGGCAATGACGGTAAAACATACTTCGGTGCGTCAGCATTTTTAAGTCTGTTAGGT
>CAYYJL010000422.1:0-3242 GCA_964472245.1 uncultured Ignavibacteriaceae bacterium
CAGGCGGAGGAAACGGTTACCATAGAAGTGCCTGCAGGAGTGAGCAACGATAGTTACATGACGATGAGGGCACAGGGCAATGCCGGCCTTCGCGGAGGTCAGCCGGGGGATATTATTGTTGTTTTTCAGGAAATTAAGCATGATGTGTTTGAACGTGACGGAGATGATGTCATCTACAATCTGCATCTCAGCTTCCCGGACCTGGTTTTAGGCACCAATGTTGAAGTACCAACACTCACCGGAAAAGTAAAGCTGAACATTGAGGCGGGTTCCCAGCCGGGTAAATTCCTGCGGATGCGGGATAAGGGTATTCCACATGTTAACCGTGGCGGAACCGGTGATCAGCTGGTGAGATTAAATGTGGTGGTACCTAAGAAGGTAAGCTCTAAAGAAAAATCCCTGCTGCAGGAATTGGGAGAACAGCCCAATATAAAAGCTCCGGGCAGTGACTCGGAAAAAAAATCTAAATGGTTTTAAGGTGATATAGAGTAAACCGCCGTGCTGAATAAACTGACCCAAAAACTGAAGATGACCCGGCACGAAGGATTTGCTGCTATATTTATTATAGTATTCGCTCTTGGGGGCTTTATGGTCAGCTCGTTTTCCTCAGATGAGAGCAGTTCAGCCCCGTTTACCTATACTGAAGAAGAAAAGACCTATAATGCCATTGTTTCAGGGGAATATTCCAAAAATAACAAAGAAATAAATGCCGGAGATATTGACTCTCTCTCTGTAGTTTCGGAATTTAACAAGGATAAAAAAAATAATAATGCCGGAAAAACGGGGGGTGCCGTTATTAATATCAATACTGCAGATTTAGCTGAATTATGCAGATTGCCGGGCATAGGGGAAAAAACAGCGCAAAAAATAATTGAACTGAGAAACAGACTGGGCAAATTCAGCTCAGTGAACCAGCTTCTTATTGTAAAAGGTATTGGCGATAAAAAGCTGCAAACAATAAAACCTTACATAAGTTTATAAAAACGGAGAAAAGATGGCTGAAAAACAAGATCCATGGTATTTACATCTGGGTTTGTACATCGTAATAGCGCTTTTAGTAGTATATCTGGCAAAAATTGCAATTGTTGATCCACAGGAAATTGTTGCATACGAAAAATACTGCAAGGATGAATCAAGACTGCGCATGAAAAACCTTAAGGAAGCGCAGGTTCTTTATAATCAGCGTTTTGGAAAATTTACCAATGAAATTGATTCATTGCTCAATTTTATCAACAATGACCCCCAGGTTCAGGCACTGAAGGTCGGTTACGATTCTACCATGAACCGTTCAACCAATCCTTTCTGGAAATTAACCAGCGGTGAGTTTGTTTCTGAAAGTCTGCGCCTTGCTCCCAAGAGCGGTCAGCCCTATACCATTCAAATTGATACCAGCATCACTTTTGACTCCGTCATCAACCAGAATAAAAAATTATTAAGGATTGATACCATCAAGAAAATCGGTACCCGGTATGTTATTGAAGATCCGGATGGTTACGGAAAAATCGGCGATTTGAACAACGATGCTCTGAAAAATACCGCCTCCTGGGAATAACGGAGGTACATGCCCCCTCTTGATGAACGGATAGGTCTCTCGGTATCTTCAACAAAAATACAGCTTGTTGAAATCGGTATTCAAGATGGAAATAAATGCTTAAATAATGTTGAAGAAGCTGTATATACAACCTCACTGAATTTTTCCGCAGATAAGGAGATTGTTCTTTTGAATAATCTCCAGTCTGCTTTTGATAAGCTTTCCGCAAAAGACCGCATGGTGAACCGCCAGGTTTCTATATCACTTCCTCCGGAATTCTTCTACAGTTTTACTGTTCCCGCAGATCAAACCCTCGTGAAGCAGGATTTAATTGATAATTTCCGGTGGGAACTTTCCGTTCTCTACCCCTTTATTACTGCTGAGGATTATTCTATTAATTTTTACGAAATACAAAAAGTTAACGGAAATAACAGCAGTGAGCGGCGTGTTATTGTTTTTGCGCTCTCCAGAAAAATCATCAATCTGTTTCTTACAGTCTGCAAACGGTATAATCTTGGTATAAAGCTGATTGATCATGCGCATTTTTCTGCTGATAAATCAATACTGCTTAACCGTCCGGAATTGATGAATGCCTCAATTATCACCGTTTGTGTGAGTAACGGCTACTTTAGTCTGGAGTATTTGCATAACGGTAAACCGCAGTATTTTATCGGGCATCAGTTTGCATCTCCTTCTGAGTTTTTGACCAAGCTTTCTGAAGACCTGGATTTTATGAACTCAGAAGAATTAAATCTGAGCAAGCTGGAGAATTTTTTTCTGGTTGGGGATTCCATCAGTGAACCGATGCTCAACTCCGTGAGACAGGCAACACGATACCCCTTTCAGGCGCTCAATCCTTTTGCCGGGCTTGTATTAGGTACAGGAGGCATTAACAAAGAATTTCTCCACACTAAAAACTTCACCTTCAATTCCGCAGCAGGGCTCTGCTACCGGTTAGTCTGAGGATTCCTCCTTGAAATTACGAATAGTCAGCGGCATCTATGGCGGCAGATATATATCTGCTCCCGACACTATGGAAACACGCCCCACAACAGAAAAAAACCGCGCTGCAATTTTTAATATACTCTTTAACAGAATTGACTTTGACGGAATCCGCGGGGTTGATTTATATGCCGGTTCAGGCGCCTTGGGATTTGAGATGCTCAGCAGGGGTGCAGCTTTGGTGCACTTTGTAGAAAAAAGCGCTAAGGTACTCAGAGGTATAGAGCAGAACGGCAAAAGTCTTGGCCTCGGGAGTGAAATGATACTGCATCCGGCATCCTGCCTCGGTTTTGTGAATGTTTCACAGCCCGGAACTTTTGACCTGATACTGGCAGACCCCCCGTTTTTTGCTTATGATATATATGAAGTTTTCAGCACCGTTAAGGAAAGAAAATTACTTGCGGCAGGGGGAATATTTCTGGTTGAACGGTCTGTTCAGACAAAGGAAAAGGATATGGCTGCATTTGGGATGGAGCCGTATAAACGAATGGGGGATTCGCTTGTTTATATATACGAAGAGGAAACTACCGCTGAATAGAATGTTTGTCATTTTTATCTTTTTGCTGGCAGGTTCAATTTATGCGCAGCCGTTTACCAGGTTGATTACGGGAGCAGAGTTTATTGACAGCGGGAGAGTAATGTTAAACCCATTTTCCGGAGGGCATAACAACATAAAACCGCAGTTTGTGGATATTGATGCGGACGGTGA
>CAYYJL010000423.1:0-3234 GCA_964472245.1 uncultured Ignavibacteriaceae bacterium
TTTTAACCCGGGTCATTTTTAGTAATCCTGTTTTCATCCCTTTATCATCCCTATGGTCTATTTTTTTTGTATTAGGAAGAAAGTACCTTCACTCAGTAAAAAGGCAGTTTAATTAAGGGATTTTACACAGATAGTATTATAACATACCATTCTCAGTACAATTCCGCTTTTTACATAAACTAAGGAGTCTTTTATGAAAAATACCGTTACTATTTTTACCGCAAGGTTAAATCACCATATGTTTCCTGCATACCTTATGCTGATGCTGGCATTTATTTTTTCGGGAACTATTCTCCCGCAAAATTCACCTGCCAGAGTAAATCTAAGGACTGCAGACAATTTTGTTATTCTTGCGAAAACAGGAGTTTCCTGCACAGGAGCAACTAACATTACAGGCCACATGGGGCTGAGCCCTGCAGCCGCAACATATATAACCGGATTTGATTTAATTATGCACGCTTCCGGCACCTACTCAACATCGGCTTTAGTAACCGGCAATATATATGCAGCAGATTATACCAGTCCTACACCAAGCAACATGACCACTGCAATTGGTGATCTGGAAACTGCTTATACGGATGCAGCCGGCAGATTACTTCCTGATTTTACGGAATTGTATGCAGGTGATCTTACAGGAAAAACGCTGCTTCCCGGTTTGTATAACTGGAGCACATCAGTTTCTGTATCAGCTGCAGGCATGACCATATCAGGAAGTGCTTCAGATATATGGATTTTTCAAATAGCACAGAACCTGGTATTAGCTAACGGAGCAATGATTACCTTATCGGGAGGTGCACAATCTTCAAACATCTTTTGGCAGGTGGCCGGACAAGTGACTCTTGGAACAACTGCTTCAATGAAAGGCATTATATTGTCCCGTACAGCAATTGCCATGAACACCGGTGCATCACTAAACGGTAAAGCTTTAGCTCAAACCGCGGTGACCATAGGCGCTAATACCGTAATCAAATCGGATGAACTGACTGATCTGAATGATTTAAATACCCCGCAAAAATTTGAATTACTGCAAAACTATCCAAATCCTTTTAATCCCTCAACAATAATTGATTACTCTATTTCTTCTGATAATAATGTGGAAATAAAAGTATATAATCTTCTCGGAATTGAAGTGGCAACACTGGTGAACGAACTTAAAAAATCCGGAAAATACAGTATCGAATTCTATTCTAATAATCTCCCTAGCGGAATCTATTTTTATAAAATAGTATCCGGCTCAAATTCGGTAGTTAAGAAAATGACCGTTTTACGGTAAATGATATAAGATATGCAATCCGCCGGGGTCTGCCCCGGTGGGTTATTTCTATAGGTGACCTGCTCAAATTGCCTCCCGAAAAAAAATAAATTCGGGTTTATAGCCAACAAACGAAAATGGTGATTTTTCATATCACCAACTTATTAAATCAGTTTAGCACCCGCTTCATACAATACAAAACCCTGGATTCTTATATATCTCACGGGGGGTCACATTTCATATCAGCTTTCTTCATTAATCCTTCTTTTATCTTTCACCTGATTTAGCCGTTAACAATAATTATCAGCGGGTTTCATTCCGGTTATGGCAAGAAATTTCACCCCTGTGATTTGCCGGCTATATTCACAACGCAGACTAAACCACAAAAGCAGCAACACCCCTTCTGAATGGGTAATACTACTCTAAAAATCCGGGTAACTCCCCAAAGATGTAGTTCCCTTTTCATCCTTTTGCACTATTGAACAACTATTAATTCTTTGATATTATAATAACGTGATTAGAAAATTGTTAAAGCTAACCCGCTGAATACTTTCGTATTTCAAAAAAGCAATATTTTCTAACCGGCTCAGGAATCACACAATTTAAATATACAAACATGCAGGAAAAGGTATGACAACCAAATATGTATTATTAACAATTATAGTTGCTGCATTTCTCATGAGTGGCTGCAAAGATGACCGTCAAAACGCTGCAGACAATTTAGAAAAAGCAAATCAGGATTTAAATGAAGCTCAGTTGCAATTTGAAAATGAATGGCAGCAATTTAAAAACGATGCCAAGATGAAAATTAATGACAACCAAAATAATATTATTGCTTTCAAATCTGCAATAAAATCATCGGGCAATAAATTTAAAGCCGCCCGCGAAAATGAAGTACTGCTCTTAGAACAAAAAAATATTGCACTCAGAAAAAAGTTGAATGAATACACTTATAAAATGAAGGATGATTGGGAAGATTTCAAAACAAATTTTAACAGTGAGATGGATAACTTTAGCAATGCAGCAAAAGAGTTATTCGAACGGAAAGAATAATCACATAATGATCGGTTATAATTGTTCTCAATACATATTCACAAAAAAATTGAAATACAGTATTACCTGAATAGAGCATATCCAAATGAAAACACCAAAAAATAGAGCTCTTGTTATTGCCATTATCGTGGTTGTATCTCTTTTCCTGTTTTTTGGCGGCTGGGTTATATCAGGGGGAGAATTGAATAGCAGGATGAATGGAAATGAATGGACAAACGAACGGAACTGGATTTTGACTCCCACTTCAATCACTTTTGCTCTCGGGATAGTAATCGGCTGGATTCTTTTCTGGAAGAGAACTAAACTAAATCAGAAATTATCATATAACGGAGAAACCCAATGAAGGGCAATGAAAAATTAATCTCAGTACTTAATAAACATCTATCTGAAGAACTCAGTGCCGTTAACCAATATATGGTTCATTCTGAAATGTGCGGCAATTGGGGTTATAAAAAACTTCACCTGGCTATCAGAAAGCAGGCAATGGATGAAATGCATCACGCCGAATGGCTTATCAAGCGCATCATCTTTTTGAATGGTTCCCCAAATGTATCAAAACTTAACGCCATAAAGACCAGCAAGAGTGTCCCCGAAATGATAAAGAATGATAAAAACAATGAACACGATGCTGTGCACATGTATAACTCCGCTATTGCGCTTGCCCACGAAGTGGGGGACGAAGGCACTGCAAACCTTTTAACAAAAATATTGAAAATGGAAGAAGGTCACGTTGACTGGGCAGAAAGTCAGGATGCCCAAATTGAACAAATGGGATTAGAAAATTATCTGGCTACACAAAATGATGCTATGCCTGAGGATTCAAAGAAAGAATAGGTGAGACAATCCATTAATACAGTAAAATCAACTAAGAAAATCGAACGTACTGTATTACAAATGGTTACCCTGAAGCATGGTGGATTGCTGCTACA
>CAYYJL010000424.1:0-3233 GCA_964472245.1 uncultured Ignavibacteriaceae bacterium
TGCTTACCTGTGGCTGCCCGAATACTAAATCAGATGTCCGGTTGGAGCCCTGAGAAAAATAATAATCATAAAACGGGGCATCATATATAAAAAGCCGCATACCCAGCCGGGAAGAATTGTAGTTCACCGGCACCTGATCTGTTGATACTTTAGTTCCGCCGGAGTTTGCCTTCCTCACCACAGGCGCCAGCACGGTTGCCTCAGTTGAAACCGAACCTGAAAGATTTAATACAGTCCACGTTGCGGAAAACACTTCATTTACCTGCGGTGTAACATTGCATTCCACAAAGTTTTTAACCTGATTACCTTCCGTTATAGATCTGATAACCGGCTTTGCAATCGGGCCAAGCAGAGGCACAGTTGTTTCTGCTGTTGCAAGTTTATCTTCAATCTGTACAAACAGCTGATATGTTTTTCCGGGAAGCACCGGCAGCGTATCATTTCTGTACAAACCGTTGGTCGTGTGGCGCAGCGGGTAGAGTTTCCCGTTATACAGGATAGCTGCAGCTGCATCACTCACATTTGCAAAACCCTGAATAAATGTATCTGTAATGGGGATTGTCCTGCCGATGTATATATTGGCTGCCTGTTTGTACGGCTCGATCACACCGCGGACTACAATCCTGAACTCAAACGGGAAATCCTCTTCTTCAATGGTATTTTCACATCCGGAATAAAAAAGTGAGGCGGCAGCTAACAGGGTCAGAAATATTTTTTTCATGATTAAAACTTAAAATTTACTCCTATGGTGGGTAAAAAGGGAAACAGGGTGAATTGTTTGAGCACAGGTATCTTCTTTTCCGTGCCCGGTTCAACTCTGTATCCTATGTACTTTGAAAAAGCATTGTACCTGTTATATATATTGTAGACATTCAGGGAAAACTCCAGCTGATTATCCTGCATCTTATAAAGGTATTTGGCGGATATATCCAGTTTGTGGAAAGGGGGCAGCCGGTAGCCGTCCCGTGCGGAATACTCAAACGCAACCTGCGGTGTTGTTCCGGCAGGGTTAACAAGGGGAACAATTGCATACTGGCTGACGGGGAGAGAGTATGCCTGCCCTGTTGCGTAGGTCCATGTGGCACCTACGGAAAGCTCATCTGATATATTATATGCAGCAACGACTGATATATCATGACGGCGGTCATACCGGGGGTAAAAGGGGAGTCCCTTATTGAGCCGGTCAAAAAACTTTTTGGTATATGCAAGGGTATATCCTATCCAACCGGTAACAGGTCCGAGCCGTTTGTTGATAAAGAACTCAACGCCGTATGCTTCACCGTAACCGGAAGTGATTTGGTCTTCAAAATCTGATTCGTAGTTAAATTCAGCATTATCTTTATACTCATGCAGGTTGGTCATTTTTTTGTAATAACCTTCCATTGAAAAGAGAAAACTCTTGTTATAGCTGACTGCTTCAAATCCCACAGACCCCTGCACTGAACGCCCCGGCTTTATATTAACTGTGCTGGGATACCACACATCAGTGGGGAGAAATATATCATTGCGTGCAAGCAAATGAAGGTTTTGATGTGCTATTGAAAATGCTGTTCTTAGAGTAAAGCGGTCAAGAAAAAAATAGCTGAGGGAAATTCTCGGCTCAAATTGCAGGAATTTACCCGTTTGAAAATAGTACATACGGATGCCCGCATTGGCGGTCAGAAAATCCTGAACCTTAATTTCATCCTGTGCATAGAGAGATGCTTCAAACGATTTAAGCGAAGTGCCGTACCCTTCCTTATAACGAAGCTCCTCGATAAAATAATCACTGGTTGTTGTTGTAAAATCATGATATATAATTTCCGCACCGGTTTTAATGGTGTGGTTTTCTCCGTACAATATCTGCATATCTCTTTGCAGTCGGAGATCAGTTATTTCTGACTCAGTAAAAAAGTCCAGCGAAACCGCAGTGGGGAATTTATCTCTTATCAGTGTTGAAAAATTGTAATTGGTAAACATGATAGAAGTGTTGGTAAAAACCGAAGCGGAATTAAAGCGGGTCCAGGTGAGATTAGTGGTTGCGTTATTCCACTCAATACCAAAATCCACATCGGTGTTGGCAGGCGGATTAGTGAGTTTATCCGCAGAGAAAAATCCCGTCACAAAGATGCGGTCTATATCAGAGAGAAAATAATTTATCTTGCCGTTAAAATCATAAAACCCGTATCGGGGGATAGAGCCGGTGTTTGGTACAGCAGCCAGGACGCGGTCCAGAAACATCCTTCTTGCAGAGAATATATACGTGGAGGAATCATTCAGCGGCCCTTCTATGGTAACTCTTCCGCTGATGAGGTTAATGCCTGCCGTTCCGATAAATTTTTCACGGTTCCCCTCCCGCATGGTAACATCCAGAACACTGGAAAGCCGCCCGCCGTATTCTGAAGGGAAAGTACCCTTCATTAATTTAATATCCTGGACAGCATCCCCGTTAAAGGTGGAGGCAAACCCGCCGAGGTGGGAGGGATTATATACAATAACTCCGTCCACAAGAGTAAGATTCTGATCTGCAGAACCGCCGCGCACGTAAATACCCGTGGCAATTTCTGAGGCGGCTTTAACACCCGGCAGCAGCTGTAATGCACGGAAGATATCCGTTTCACCGCCGAGTGAGGGGAGACTTTTTACTAATTCCGGTGAAACATCAATGGTGCTGGTGGTGGTGGTGAACTCCAGCCGCTTTTTATCTTCTACCACAACTTCCTGCAGCTGGACATCCTGCTTTTGCAGTTCAAAGTTCAGCTTTATTGAGGCACCTGTCTCCGGCAGGGAAACTCTTTTCATTAATACTTCATAACCGAGTGAGCTTACAAAGAAGTAGTAACTGCCGCCTGAAAGATTAAGGAAAGAGTAATAGCCGTATTTGTTGGTAGCAGCACCCCGGATGGGGGCAGCGGTGCGTAAACTATCAGTGTAGATAAGGATATTGGCGCCAATGAGGGGCTCTCCGCTGCCGGATTCGGTTACCCTGCCTGATATATCGGAAAGTTTATTTTGGGCTGACCCGTTTGCAAACAAAAAGAGAAACAGTAAAACTGCCGGGAAGTTTTTTATTTTCATTGAAACTTTTCTGAATTAAGAAACAAAAGATATTAAACTTACTCTTTTTTAACTACCGTATTATTTCCCTGAATGATGAAAAAGGCGTATTTTACCGCTCTTCTTACAATGTGTGGTGTTAAACGTAAAATATACCGTTTATCCCAAAATGATGCCGTTCATTGGGATAAATGTCA
>CAYYJL010000425.1:0-3230 GCA_964472245.1 uncultured Ignavibacteriaceae bacterium
TCATAATAGCTAATGCTAATTGAGAGTATTGGATCAGATGATACTAATGATTCCATCTCCTCCCCTTTAAGTCTTAATGCTAGAATATACTGCACTCGATCTGTTGACAAATACTTGTTGGTATATTTGTATCGTGAATGCATCACAAATTTGGGGATACTAAACACTAATGCCTCATCTCCCGGTTCCCCTGACGTTGTCGGCTTCCAACCTATAACATTGTCTTGTGTATAAAGCTCGCCAACTCCGTAAGTTAGCTTAAAAGCATCGTAATTCTCAGAGCCGGGTGGAAAATCATTATCCCCCTCTGCTTCCCATTTTTTGATATATCCGCAAGTGAGTTGATATATCCAATCTCGGTTTGGTTCACGCTTTACAATTGGTTTTGCTATACCATTCTCATAGTATATGCTGCCACCTGTGTCGTTTTGAGCAAAAATATAGGGGAACTGCAGTAGACTGGTATTAGTAACATTTGTTGCCTGGTTAAATGCCGGTATCCCGACAATCAGCCGCTGATTGGCAAAATTGAGTCCCGCTGATAAGGGCAAACTAAAATCGTAATGAGTCTGATTTACATTATTTGAGGAACCTAAATAAGCACCAAAGAGAATTTTATCTTTGGGTATTTGAGTGAAAACATTGACAGAGAAAATCAGAACAACCAAAAAAAGCCGTACAAGTCCCATAACACGTTCCTTAGAATTTTATTATAAATATACCATTCGTTCCATGAAACACCGGAAAAATTTCCACTGTTTTGTAAAGAAATTCTATTTTGTGTCAAAGCTGTGAAACCAACGGATGAATACACAGCGAAATATTAACGTAGAAAAGCCGTTTTGATTATGTAATCTGTAAATCGTACCCCGCTTCTGCCCCCGGAAATTCAAGCACACCGCAATTTTAAAGAAACCTGATTTAACTTACAAGTAAATTTTTAGTTATACACAAAAAGAGAAATACACCGCTCTAAAACAAAATTGCCGGAAGATTATCATTCCGGCAATTTAAATACCCTATTTTTAATGATTTAGCAGTTTACTTCAGCTTATTTATTCAATACCATCTTTTTGCTTACTGTTGATTTACCTGCATTCAGTTTGTAAACATACACGCCGCTTGCAAGTCCGGCAGCATCAAAGGTGTAGGAATACATGCCCGCCTGCTGATACCCGTTTTGCAGTAGTGCAACTTCCCGTCCAAGCATATCATACACAGACAAAGTCACCAAAGCAGCTTCCTTAAGGTCATATGAAATCCTTGTAGAAGGATTAAACGGGTTAGGATAGTTATCCTTCAGTTCAAATGTAAGTACTGTGGATTTATCTTCAACAGAAGTCGGGGTATATACTGTAATATAACGGAGATAATTCTCAAACCCGATTTCTACCCACCGCTCGGAATGTTCCTCAACTATCCGGTCCTGCGCATCATACGTATATGAAGTCCGGCTGACACTTCTCCATTCCACTCCATCCCAGGATTTTATAGTGGTCAAATCATTTTTCCCGCTTTGGTCATAATAAAAAGTGGTGAGACTTGACGGAACCCAGTTGTTTTCTGATTCGTACCAGTAATAGCTTGTGGAAGTTTCCACCGATCTTCCGTCCGGTTTATAAACATATACATACTTATTACACTTTTCCAGCTGACCGTCAACATAACATTCATAAATAATTTCTTCCGGTTTAAGGTTTATGTTTCTCGTGTAGGAAACCTTTTCAAGCGGAACCCACTGCTCAGACTCAAACTGAAACTGCTGTTCTGCCAGAAGATAATTATCATCCCCCTGTTTATAAGAATATTCGCTCTTAAAATCATTAAACCAAGTATTCCCCTCAACCGAGTAACTTTCCGTCAGCATTAACACCGGATTACCCACGCTATTATTGGTATAGGTACTTCTTGTAAACGGAAAAAACATACCCGGTAATGCCTGAAGTTCCCCCTGGGTTTGAATTAAATAGCCGTTGCCGTCATACGTATATGTAGTTCTGGCGAGCATAGCCCAGTTACTTCCGTTCCATTGATAGTATTCACTTTTGTTTATCTTAAAAATATTCTGGCTTAAATTCAGAGTAACATATGATATATATTTACTGCTGTATACAAGTTGATTATTGATGGAATCAAGTTCTGTAACCGTTACAATACCCGCAGCCGTATCTACAGTCGTTACCATTTTTCTGTATTCTTTCCATGCAGATACTGTTGCATCCCAGTACTGCGCAGTTTCTTCACTGTAAAGCTCCAGATTGGTAAAAGTTCCGGTATAGTTGCCCGGCTTTTCCCGGTTAACAGTAAAGTTCTGCGGTAATTTATCATATACCTTTTTTGCGTCACCGGTACCGGCTAACAAACCGGTCCCGAAGACAGCGAGTAATACACACACTTGTAAAAATTTCATTGTATTCCTTAAAGATTTAGATTTTTAATTTTTGGGAGAATCCCTCTTTTTTACATCCGAAATATATCATACACCCCGGCCGGCCATGGGTAGGATATGACCGGCGGTATTTTTAATTTACGTACGGCTTTACGGCTCAATATCTTGCAAACTAAAAACGGTCAATGCACAATGAGATTCAAAAGTACACTTTGCCCCCGGATTCTATTCCTGCTAAAATTGCTTCCTCTGCTTATATTCTTGCCCTCTCTCCTCTTTGCCCAATCCCCGGACAATGACACCATCCGGCTCACCTTGCAAAAAGAACAGGTACGTATTGCCATTGTAAAACCGCGGGCACTCACCGGATCTGCTGAAAGCCCCATCCCTATTGTTTATTATGCACTCCCAAACGGCAGCACTATTGAGCAAACCATGGGCAGGGTGCCAAAAGACTCCGCCTCCTGGAAAGACGGCATCCAACGCATCGAAGCGCAATCCCATTGGCTGCGGCAGAACAGCAATTTGCAAAATCTTGTCGTGGTTTATCTGGAAGCCGCCCTCCTTGCCTGGCCTGCATGGAAACGGGAAAATATCAATAATTACCGGGAAATGATTCTATCCATAGACAGCACCATCAAAAGCACCCTTAACCTGACTTCATACTATATTATGCTTAACGGACATAGCGGTGGGGGGAGATTCATATTCAGCTATCTGGATGCATACAACGGAGCCCCAAAAGATGTCCGCCGAATCTCCTTCATTGATAGCAACTATGGATACGAATTCAAGTACCGGGAACCAATTGAAAAGTTCATCCGGGACGGAGGTGTTGTTA
>CAYYJL010000426.1:0-3227 GCA_964472245.1 uncultured Ignavibacteriaceae bacterium
AAGAACCGGCCGGTTTTTTGCACACGAACATGAGGGAATTCAGCCGGATATTATTACACTGGCAAAAGGTTTAGCCAACGGGCTGCCGATTGGTGCGGTTCTGCTTTCCGAAAAAGTAAGCGGATATATAAAGCCAGGTGACCACGGTTCCACCTTTGGCGGTAATCCTGTTTCATTAAGTGCCGCAACTGCTGTGCTTGGATTGATTGATGATACAGTTATGGCAAATAATGCGGAGAACGGCAGTTTGCTTTTGAAGGAACTAAGAGCTGTTCATCATCCTGCAATTAAGGAAATACGGGGTAAGGGATTAATGTGCGGGGTGGAGTTTGAGGAATGGGTTCCCGCAGGGGATGTGGTTACAATGCTGATGGACCGGAAGGTTGTCACATGCTCCGCAGGAAAAAACACGGTGCGTATATTACCGCCGTATATCATCGGTACCAGAGAGATTGAACAGTTTATGACTGCATGGAAATCAGTCATCGGAAGTATTAAAGAAAAGGAATAAGATGTTAGTAGGAATACAGGACCCGTTATACCGGAAAAAAGATCCCGTAACGGAGATATACAGGCAGATTCTTGATGCAAACAATATAAAATATATAGATGTAAACATTAACAAACCGGAATTCTGGGAACAGGTTAAAACCCTGGATGCTTTTATATACCGCTGGGCAAACAGTGAATATTATCAGCAGATTGCACATGCGTTGTTTCCTGTTGTTGAAGACGGATACAAGGTAAAGTGTTTTCCCAATTATGCAACCTGCTGGCATTATGATGACAAACTGAAGCAGAGTCTGATGCTTAAGGCACACAATTTTCCTACCTGTGATGCATTTGTTTCCTGGAACCTGAAAGAAGCATTGGAGTGGGCAGAAACCGCAGAACTGCCGCAGGTATTTAAGTTAAAGGCAGGTTCCGGTTCTATGAATGTCAAACTGGTGCGCACAAGAAGCCGGCTGATTAAATTAACAAAACAGATGTTTAGAAGCGGAATTAATCCTGAGAAGAGGGATTTACTCCATACCATGAAAACATTTAACTTTGATCCCACCACAATTTTCCGCTTTTATGCGATTAAGTTCCGCAACCGGTATATACGCCGTGAAGACTATATGTGGAGCAAGGAGCGGAACTATGTCTATTTCCAGAAGTTTATGCCAAACAACGAATATGATACACGCGTGCAGATAACGGGTGACCGTGCATATGCTTTTATCCGCTACAACAGGCCGAACGATTTCCGCGCATCCGGAAGCAACAACTGGTCTCTTGATAAAGATAAAATTGATATGGAAATGGTTAAAATAGCATTTGAGGTATCAAAGTATTTTGGATTTCAGTCTATGGCATACGATTTTGTGTATGACGAAAACAGAAAACCGGCCATTGTTGAAATCAGCTACTGTTTTGGTGATTATCCCGAGTTTTCCACAGGATACTGGGATACTAATCTTACATGGCACGACGGCAGGTTTATGCCGCAATACTTTGAGCTGGTTGACCTGCTGAATATGCCGGAACTTAAACTGCCGGATACTATTTTGCCGGTTTCAAGTTATAAAAAACTGATGTAGTAATTCCTTATACCTTTGGGCACGGAGTATATATGAGAATAGTTTTTTCCGGAGATTTTGCTCCTTTGGTTCCAGCAGACAAAGCCGGAGATGTATCCTTTGAAGGCATCCGCAGTGTGCTGGAGAGCTGTTCGTATCATATAACGGACCTTGAGTGCCCGCTTACTTCGTCAGAAAATAAGATTGCAAAATCGGGTCCTCATATCAAAGCGGAGCCGGGTTCGGCAGTGCATCTGAGTGCAGCAAAAGTTACCGGGACATGCCTTGCCAACAACCATATATATGACTATGGGGAAAAGGGGATTCTGGAAACTGTTAACATTTTAGATTCTGCCGGAGTTCAATCTGCGGGTGTATATACCTCGGATTACAGAGCCGTAAAGCCCATTGTGATGCAGTCAGAGGGCAAAAAAGCAATTATTCTTAATTACTGCGAACATGAATTCAGCGTGAGGGAGAGGGGTGCAGGTGCTGTTGGCTTTCATCCTGTGGATGCATATAATGATATACAAAGCTTCCGTGATGAAGCGGATTTTGTGGTGGTGGTATATCACGGCGGCAATGAGTATTATAATCTCCCTTCACCAAACCTGCAAAAGGAACTCCGTTTTTTGATTGATGCAGGTGCTGATGCTGTTATTTGTCATCACACTCATGTGTTCAGCGGCATGGAATACTATAAGGCAAAGCCGATTGTGTATGGGCTTGGTAATTTCTTTTTCCCCTATCCCGACGAACCGGACTCATGGCATATCGGGTTATTGTGTGTGTTAGAACTTGCCGAAACCCCAAGAGTTGAACTTCATCCGATTGAACAGTGCCGTAATGGTTATAGCGTGACACTTCACGAGGGTGAAAAACGGGATATGATACTCAAAGAAATTGAACGCCTTTCCGGAATTATTACAGATGGGGATGCCCTGCAGCAGGCATGGGATGAGTATATTACCTCCCTGCAAAAAGGGGTGATTAAGAACATCATGCACATGAGCAAATGGCAGCGCCTGCAGATTAAGCTGGGCAAAAAGCCCGCTGAAATTCTTGATGAATCCGCACTGCTGCAAACATACCTCAGCTACAATTGTTCGGCACACCACAATGTTGCGGTTGAAGTGCTGAAGAAGAATATGAAGAAGGGGTGATAGCCTGATCTGAGAAATGGGGGCACATCGAATCTATCCGCGTGCATTTTACTTGACACATACCTGTTTTATTCCGAATTTTTAAAACAAAATACTAACGGAATTAAAGGAATGCCGGTAACTTTAAATCTTCCCAGAAAATTTTCAGGAGAAAATCTCCACTTCCTTTTTGTATTTTTATTCTTCATCCTTCCTCTCCAAGCACAGCAAACGCATCAGGTAAAAAGAGTGGTGGATGGTGATACATTTGTTCTTGATAGCGGTGAGCGGGTAAGAATGATTGGCATCAATACACCGGAAGAAGGGTTCTATTTTTATACTGAAGCAACTGATAAGCTGAAAGAACTTATTGACGGAAAGACCGTTACCCTGATTGCTGATCCTCTTTCTTCCAACAAAGACAGGTTTGGACGGCTATTGCGGTATGTATTCGTTAATGGTGAGGACATAAATCTTAAAATGATTGAGTCCGGATTGGCTGAATATTATGACAAATTCAGAT
>CAYYJL010000427.1:0-3210 GCA_964472245.1 uncultured Ignavibacteriaceae bacterium
GAACCACCATCGCAGGATTCCCTTAAAACTTGCGGTTCTCAGTTCGGCCCCTTGGCCGTTGCCTCCCATAAACAGGGGAGTTATTATTTCGCAATCAAATGTGTAGATTTTCATTGCCGCCCATGCGTGTTTATTTCAGTAATATTTTTTTGATCGGATCCCGGAGACGTGAATTTTCGGGGATTGTTCGGCTTCCCGCAGGTAATCCCTAAATTCATTGTATAACTTAAAAAATATTTGTCCATTTTTGCAAGAAATTTATTTAAAATCGTACAAACCGCTACAGGGCATAATACTCCCGGAAGCGGACAAAGTTAAAAAATATCGTTTTGCTGCCATCCGCATGCTCGCGGACTGTGCGCTCCGATGTGGAGGATACCGCAGGGATACCGCAAGCGCGAAGCTCCGTCAGCATCTGATATACAAAATTGAATTCCCCCGCCAGGTGAACGGTAATATCCTCACCCGGGTTGCGGGCGGCAATTACCTGTACTTCGGTTATATATATAAGAACTAACTCTTCAACTTCCTCGCGGCTTAGCTCCGGCGCAACGGGCGGAAAGGGAATATCCAATATGCTGCCATACTGGTCCTGTGCCGCGGTTTTTTGCTCCCGGCTCCATTTTTCCGAAGGATGATTTGAAAGATTTATCAGCATAATTTATTTAGGCAGTTTGTTTAAAATTTTTCCCATAAGGCGGCCGGATATACGGCGTAGAATTCTCTGCCCGATTTTTCCCTTTTTTACCGCATTCACATCACCAAGCAGGCGTGCTGCTGTATAGAGGACTGTTCTTATTTTTGATATATTCAATCTATTCTCCATATTTATATATCTTAAAAATCCCCGCAGGCCGGTCCGGGTACAGCCCGCGGGAACACAAGGAGTTCATGGAACAACGTACAATTTCATTGCCGTATGTGTATATACAGCGCTTTTATATATTCCCCGGCGGGCAGAAGAAAGGATAACACTGCCCGCTGGGGATCTCCCCTGCAGATTGAGGGATGCACTGAGGAGTTTTACCTCCCCAGTTTCCGGGTAGCATCCTCAATATGCCGGGGTTTAACATGCGCCTGAATCTGAGCATAGGCCGCAGCCACAGCAGCGGCATCATCAGCCCATCCAACAAACGGAATAAAATCAGGGATCAGATCAAACGGAAAAATTACATATCCTAAGGCCGCAACCACTATCCCCTTTACAAAAACCGGTGTTTCCGGATCAGACATAACATTCCACATTACCAAAATCTCAAACAGGAACGGAAGTTTTCGGCCGTGTTTAGCAACCAGATTCCAAAATGCGTTGTCGCTGTAATGTGCTGAGTGATTTTCCATAGTTACTGTTTCCTGACTTTCTTTAATATTATTTCTTACTGTACTTATTAAGAGTGGGAAACCTGACTAATTTCCAAAATAAATAAAAAAAATTCAAATTCCGGCCGATTCACGCCATTACCTCCCCAATCTGCGGTTGGCATCCTCAATATGCCGGGGTTTAACATGTGCTGTTATCTGACCGTAAGCCAAAGCAACAATGCCCGCATCGTCAAGCCACCCGGCAACAGGAATAAAATCCGGCACAGCATCCCAGGGCATAATAACATATCCCAAAGCCGCAACAATAAGCACTTTTATATAAACAGGAGTCTCAGGATCAGACATCACATTCCACATAACCAATATCTGAAACAGGAATGGGATTTTGCTTCCGTGTTTTGCCACCAGGTTCCAAAATGCGCCGTCGTTATAATGTTTTGAATGATCTTCCATAATGTATTTCTCTTTCCTTATTGAATTTGTATTCTCAGTTATCGTTATACTCTATCAGAGAGGGAAAACTTTCCCATTTCCGGTAAAATCCAAAAAAAATTATATTGCCGATGGCATCCCCCGCTCCGGCAGAAGCTCCAGCACCTCCACCTCGGTTTTTCCTTTGGGTATCACAGCAATCCGTTTTTCACCCGGCACCATGCCCATCAGTGTTTTGCCAAGGGGGGAATCATAACTCACTCTGCCTCTTTTGCCGTCGGACTCCCCGTTGCCGCAGATTTCCAGAATCATTTCTGTATATACACTCTGCCCTGCGGGGGATGTACGAAGCTTTACCACGGAGCCGATATCCACCTTCTCTGTATTGCGCTCATTGATAGTCAGCACGGTAACGGTGGCAATATGCCGCTCCATGGAGCGCAGTTCATTTACGGCCTGCTCTTCCTTTTGGGTCAGCTGATTAAAGCCGGGGTTATCATGCCACCCGTCCCCGCTTACCTCATAGGCAACGGCCTTCTCCTTCTGGATTTCTTCAATCTGCACTCGTTTTGCCCGGATGCGGCGCTCCAGCTCTTTTCTGCCCTCTTCAGTTATATATATAGTTTTCATGAGTCTCCTGTTGTGTGATTTTTGTATGGAACCGTATCATAACAATCATTGCCTGCAGTGTATCCTTAAGCACCGCGTCTGCATCCTGCTCTGCATTAATATCCATCCAAAGAGTCTTGTTCAGACGTGGGATGCCGTAGGATTGAATCTCCCGGTAATGATCATGCATTTCCCGTAAACGCGGCAGTGTTTCATCATACAAACCGTAGTTTCTCCGCTCACGGCCGGCTATACGTGATGCAGCAGTTTCCGGGGCAAGATTAAGATACAATATTGCATCCGGTGCGGGTATATACGGCTCCATACGGTTAACGCGGTCTATGCAAATCTGCGGATCTCCCCACTTTTTCCAGCGGGTTGCATAACTGGTCACAATGCTGCGGTCCCCCAGCCGGATGCGGCCTTCCAGATTTGCGGTTCTTGCCGCCACGGCGGAGCGTCTGGCATACAGATACTCATTCCATCGGTCCACTTTATTAAGCCGGGGCATCATCCGCGTGAGAAGTTCCAGTGGATCTGCCGGATGCGCCTTTTTTGTGGGGGCAACGATGGTATAAGGCACTTCCTCCTCCCGCATCACTTTAGAGAGTGAATTGATGAGCAAAGATTTTCCGCTTCCTTTAATGCCTTCAATTGCTATATACATTAATTAATTCTCCTGAAATGATATATTGATGATGTACCTTTGCCTGCCGGCTGCAGAAGCCCTGCCTCGGTAACGCGTGCTCTTTGCACTGCCTGCGCCACATCTGCCTGCACCAGTTCAAACGGACGGTTGCCGTCTATGGTTACAGTTTTTGCAGTAAGCCCCAGCATATCCAGTGC
>CAYYJL010000428.1:0-3206 GCA_964472245.1 uncultured Ignavibacteriaceae bacterium
GCTTATTGACGGATTTGGCGACGGTGCATGGATTACCGCATCCTCACAGACTCCCGCAGAAAGCAACCGGATTACATTCGGCATTCTTCAGGCAGCCAGGGTGCGTATATCTAAAACCGAATACATCGCCTGCCCATCCTGCGGCAGAACCCTGTTTGACCTGGTTGAAACCACCGATAAAATCCGTAAACGGACTGAACACCTCAAAGGAGTAAAAATTGCTATTATGGGGTGCATTGTTAACGGTCCGGGAGAAATGGCAGATGCGGATTACGGGTACGTCGGCTCAGGTCCCGGCAAAATCACCCTTTACCGGGGCAAGGAAGTGGTAAAAAGAAATGTGATAACTGAAAATGCCGTTGATGAGCTGATTGAGCTTATCCGGGAGGACGGAAACTGGGTGGAAAGTAAGATAATTAATAACTAATTCTTGATAATTTGTTCAAATTTTGTTAATTTGCTTTTTAGTGATTATACGAATTATCTTAGGATTGGGTATTACAACAGAACTTACGGAAGGTACTGTTAAGAGTTTTAATTAAAATGCACTTCGGATGCCGGAGTGCATTTTTTTTTATTTATGCGGATAGAAGAAGTTGTTAGTTTTTTGAATAATTGGGCTCCACCGGGCATTGCCTGGGAGCGGGACAACGTTGGGCTTCAGGCAGGATCGCTTTCCTCCGAAGTCACGGGAATCCTGCTTTCTCTTGATTGCACTGAAGCCGTTCTCAAAGAGGCGGTTAAGCGAAAGTGCAACCTCGTAATTTCTCATCATCCGTTGCTCTTTAATCCGGTCAAAAAGATCGATACTGACTCAGACGATACCTCCAAAATCCTTTCTCTCTCTCTGCAAAATAATATCACCCTCTTAGCATACCATACAAATTTAGATTTTACCACAGGCGGCGTAAACCACGTTCTGGCCTCCGCACTCGGGCTCCAAAATCAGCGATTCCTGGAACCTTCAAATGCTAAGCAATACAAACTTACCGTCTTTGTTCCGAAAGAAAACCTGGATGCCCTTACCGCAGCGCTCTTTGCAGCAGGTGCGGGAAAAATCGGAGAATACTCCGAATGCAGTTTTACCACCGCCGGAACCGGAACCTTCCGCGGCTCAGATAAGAGCAATCCTGCAGTTGGCAGCAAAGGGGTTCGTGAACATGTTGCAGAAATCCGGCTGGAAGTACTCGTCCCCGCATGGGCACTCAGCCGTGTTACCAAAGCTTTATATACAGCACATCCCTACGAGGAACCCGCCTTTGATATATACCCGCTGCAAAACGGCCCCGCCGGTGCAGGCATGGGCGTTATAGGAACCCTGCCGCAGCCGATGAGCCAAAACGAATTTTTAACCCTGGTCGGCGAAAAGATAAACCCGTATATATCTTATACCGAAGGCAAAAACAACCCTGTCAGCACTGTTGCGGTTTGCGGCGGCTCCGGATCAGAACTGCTCAATACCGCCATCAGACGCGGTGCAGACTGCTTTATTACCGCTGATATCCGCTACCATGCTTACCATGATGCAGCAGGTAAAATCCTGCTCATTAACGCCGGTCATTATGAAACTGAAGTACTTGTGTTAGACGAAGTTAAAAAACGTCTCAATGATTTTTTCCGGGGTGCCGAAGCAGAAATACCCGTTGACGTATGCAGCTGCTCCACCAATCCGGTCCGTTACCATTATAAAACTCAGGAGAAAAGTAGATGAAGAAATATATATCAACTCTGTATGAATTACAGCTTTTAGATGACCGTTTAGATACGCTGGAAGCATCGCTTGGCGATCTCCCCGCAGTCATCAACCAACTGACCGATGAAATCCGTTTCCGCGAAAACGGTATTGAAGAACGCGTTAAGGAAATTGAGGAAATAAAAGTAAAAATTGAAAAGAATGCACTGGAAACCGAACGCCTGCGTGATGTAATCGGCAAGTCACAGAGCCAGCGTTTCAATGTGCGTACCAACAAGATTTACGATTCCCTTTCCAAGCAGATTGATAATGCTGAAGATGCCATCAAGAAAATGGATTTGGAAAATGACCACCTCAAATCCACCAGCAAAACCCTTGCTGAAGATATCGAACTGATGAAACCGGAGATCGTTGACCTGCAGAAAGAGCTGCAATCCAAGCAGGCAGACCTGAACGAAATCCGTAAGGCATCCGAAAAAGAGAAGAAGAAAATTGAGGATAAAAAACAATCAGTAGAGTCCCAGGTTCGCAAGGGAGATCTTGCGAATTACCTGAGAGTCCGCAAAGCCCGTAACGGCAAAGCAGTTGCTACCATTCATCGCAATGCCTGCTCCGGCTGCCACAGTCAAATCAGACCGAACAACATCCTGGAAATCCGCAAGGAAGACCGTCTGCTTACCTGTGAATATTGCGGCCGCATCCTTATCTCAGACCGCATCGCAGAAGAAGTCGAAAAAGATTTCGATTTGTAATTATTATACCATCGCCCTGCCCTGCGGAATCCCCTTCCGCAGGGCACCAAGGTGAGCACCCAAACCCCCTCGCCTAAAATTTTCCCCTACCCCACATACTCCACAAACAAATATTCTGCGCAGATGTAGTACTGCATTTCTCCGGATGCTCCGGCATCATCAATAAGTCTGAATATATATACATCGGGATCTTCGCAGCCGGTTAAATCACGTATCTGCTTTTCTATAACCGCAGGAGCCAATTCAAACACCGGGTGATGAAAATACTGCGGAAAGTTTGTATATACCACTTTCTTAAAATACATTTCAACTAAGTTGTAGTATATCAGGTCCGTGCTGCCGGCTATATGGAACTCCCCTTTCTCCCGCTGCTTATCAGAGTGAGTGGACATATAATCCCATATACGTTTATCGGTTAACTCTTTCAGCTTGGTGCGGAACATTGCTTTCTTAGGAGAGTCTTCTTCTGCTTCGGGCGGCATCTCATGAGGCAGCTGTTCAAGTCCCCGGCTGGCAACGATTCCTGTTTTTACCCAGCTCAGGTTTTCCTTACCTTTGTTTGTTATCAGCACTCCGTCATAATCCGTACTGAGCCCGAATATCCCCGCGTCGTGAAACGTATATCTGCCGATATATATATCCGTATCACCGTCAAAGAGCATACAGTAGGGCTGCGGATATTTATAATGCCTCAGGCGGTAATTTTTCCCCCCGGCATTAAAGGTCAGTTCAAATGCTTCCCCCGGTTCCAGATGCCGCTG
>CAYYJL010000429.1:0-3196 GCA_964472245.1 uncultured Ignavibacteriaceae bacterium
ACGCGATTTATTTGCACAGCTGCCGGAATCCAAAATGCGCGGATATGCCACCGGCAGATTCAGTTTTAATGTTTCCGGCGGAAGATGCGAAGCATGTGGCGGGGATGGTCTTAAAAAAATTGAGATGAATTTTCTCCCCAACGTCTATGTAACCTGTGATGTCTGCAACGGCAAGCGGTATAACCGGGAAACACTGGATGTACTCTATAAATCCAAATCTATATCGGATGTACTTGATATGACTGTAAGTGAGGCGTTGGAGTTTTTTGAAGACCTGCCGCGCATCAAAAGGAAGATAAAGGCAATTAATGATGTAGGGCTTGGGTATATAAAGCTCGGGCAGCAGGCAACAACACTTTCCGGCGGTGAGGCACAGCGCGTTAAACTTGCAACGGAGTTGAGTAAAGTAAGCACAGGCAAAACCATTTATTTTCTTGATGAACCGACAACCGGCCTTCATTTTGAAGATGTGCGCATACTGCTGCAGGTGCTGAATAAACTGGTGGATAAGGGGAATACCGTTGTGGTGGTTGAGCACAACTTAGATGTAATCAAAACAGCAGATTGGATTATTGATATGGGTCCCGGCGGCGGGGAAAACGGCGGCCAGATAGTTGCAAAAGGAACACCCCGCCAAATAAGCAAAAACAAAAAAAGTGTAACAGGTAAGTTCTTGGTGCGGGAGTTGAATTAGGGGGTATTTCTCTTTTATCCCCGATTGCTCATTTTTGAGCCAAAATCTCAAACAATTTCCGATATTTTAGAAAATTGGCAAATGTTTGTAATTTTTGCTACTTTTGTTCATCAAAAAACAGATTTTTTGTATGACAGTCGATAAACTAAAAAAAAGATTTAATGGCAGAAAACTGATTTCCCGCAAAGAACTTCAGAGTTTTTTTCTGGGAGAGGATCCAAAGATGAATGAATCAACATTCAGATGGCGTATCCACAATCTTAAAGAAAAAAATATTTTAACCGCGGTATCAAGCAATCTGTATTCACTGGAAAAGAAACCCTACTTTTGCCCTTCTCCGTCAAACTATGAAATGGAAATTTTTTTATTGGTAAAGAAAGAATTCCCCGGGATGAAGCTTTGTGTCTGGTCAACAAATATTATCCATGAATTCATGCTCAATATCCCGGCTAAATCTCATACGATGCTTCAGGTGGAAAAGGGAGGGCTGGAACTTGTTTTTTCATTTTTGCAAAACGCTGGTTACCGTAATTTACTGTTAAATCCTGACGAAAAAGAACTGAGATTATACCTTCCCGCAGATGAATCTGCAATTATTGCAGAAGTGTTAATTACAAAATCCCCAGTGCAGGTATCCGGCAGCATAACTACGGTTACTATCGAAAAACTGGTTGTGGACATCTTTTCCGGAGGTGATATATACAGTCCGTTCCGTGGAAATGAGTTTAAAACTATAATGGAAAATGCTGACCGAAAATATGCGGTAAATTATTCAAAACTAATACAATATGCTCAGAGACGGGGTGCAGGTCAGGAGATTATATCATATTTAAGAGATGAAATTTCTATTAATCAGGAGTTGCTGAAATGATAGACGATCGGTCACTCCAATGTGATTACTGCCCCTTACAGCAGCAATATCAATTACTTTGGTCTTCACATGGTTGCAAAAGGAGATTCGCTTCTTGTGGGTGCACCGCAGGACAGTTCCTTTGGATGGAATCATGGCGGCATCTATCTGTTTCAGTTTGATGAAAATGATAATTACCGATTAGAGAGAACCATAACGCTGCCGGACAGCATTTCAATTGTGCAGTTTCCCTCCTCATTAATTATGACAGAAGATTTTATTCTTGCCGGCGCTTCATACGATGACGAGAGCAGGGGTGCGGTATATATGTTCACCAAAGAAAAGCCGGTTGCCGTAAGAGAGGAGCCGGGCACACCGTTCAGATACCGGTTGGGAGATAATTATCCAAACCCGTTTAATCCTGTTACGCGGATACCGTATGAGGCAGGTGAATCTGCCCGGCTGCGCATAGTGGTGTATGATGTACTCGGGCGGGAGCTGGCGGTGTTAACCGATGAATATCACCCGCAGGGGAGTTATGAAGCAGTCTTTGATGCAACAGGGCTTTCCTCCGGTATATACTTTTATTCCTTAGAAACAGAAACCAAAAGAATAACCAAAAAACTGGTGCTGTTAAGGTAACCCTTAGCTATTCCGATCGAAATTCTCAACTGCCGAAACCCATAAAACAAGTTTTAATTTACCGCCTTACAACCCTCCTTAACCCTTACTCCGCCATTAATGCGGCGATTGCTGCTGTATTGACAATATCATTTATAGCTATGGGGGTGGTGCAAAATTTTTTGAAAAAATTGCTTGACAGAAAATAAATATTTTGTAAATTATTTCCACACTTAATAACTTTTTGAGGGATCGATATGAAAAAGTTCCATTTCTTTTATTTGCTTCTGTTCCTTGTTACCCCCCCCCCAGTGTTGGTTTTGCACAAGGGGAGGAATCTATACCTGACAAACAGCTAATGGTTGGTGCTGTTAATGTTGGAAGTACTGAATCAGTGACTCATTATTTAACAGCTCTTACAGCAGTGTGGGAGAGGGAAAACAATGTGTACATAATAAGTTCTGATACGATGTTAAACAATGTATCCCAAGTTTCAACTGGAAACGCGGATTTTGGTTCACCAAACTGGCCGGGCTTCAATTTTGTATGGATCAATTCCCCGCCCAGCGGAACATCTTGGGGATTGAGTTTGTACAAAGTTACGAACTCAAAAAACCCCTCAGTTTATTTTTATCTGGATGCACGAGATCGTAAGTTTGCCGATACAACAACGCAAGATTTTTGGATTTATTACAATCACACTGAGTCACAATATTATTATAAAAGTGAATTTGAGGCTGGTGGTGTAGCTATTAGTACAGGAAGCGTATTGCATGTTTCTGATGTTCATTCTTGGCCACGTGATGTAAACAATCTCGAAGATTTTTGGGCAAATTCAACCGCAGCGGTAAAAAGTTCCGGTAACCACCCGTTACTAATTTGGGGTAAGTATCCTGATTTTACCGCAGCCGGATATAAAATTTACAATAAGATAAACAGCGGAAGCTATTCCCTGCTTGCAACTGTTTCTTCCTCCCCTTTCGTGTATGAGCATACTTCATTTGATGTAGTTACAAGTGGAATGAACTCTC
>CAYYJL010000430.1:0-3190 GCA_964472245.1 uncultured Ignavibacteriaceae bacterium
AACTAAAAATGAAGAGCATGAGGGATAACAGGGACAGTTATCTCCGTCAGGTTCTGAAATAACAAACCAATAGGTATATATAACGGGAATAGTTATAAAGTCAGCGAGTGAATCAAATGAATAAGTATACTTTTTTTTAACATCATTCATGTGCAGATTGTAGTCCGGCATTTTAATGCCCCAAACCGAATTTTCCTGCTGCGGATGAATGATGCCTGCGAGCATAAACGAAAACACAAAAAGACGGAGCGGAAGTGTACAAAACTCCCTAAAAATAAAAGGCAGCCCCTCTGAGCTGCCTTTTATGGCAATATATAAATTACTTATCCGCGAAGAGTGATCTTGCAATAACAATTTTCTGTATTTCTGAAGTGCCTTCATATATCTCGGTAATTTTTGCATCACGGAGATAACGTTCCACCAGATACTCACGTACATAGCCGTATCCGCCGTGAATCTGAATTGCTTCAAGTGCATTTTCCACAGCAATCTTTGAGGCGTACAGTTTTGCCATAGCTGCTTCTTTAGTGTAGCTGGCATGTTGATCCTTCAGTGCAGCTGCCTGAAAGGTGAGCATCTTTGCTGCTTCTAACTTTACTGCCATATCAGCAAGCTTAAACTGGATTGCCTGATGATTGGCTATCTCTGTTCCGAATGATTTTCTCTGGCGGGCATATCTGAGTGATGCTTCAAGTGAAGCTTCAGCGATACCGAGTGCCTGTGAAGCAATCCCGATTCTGCCGCCGTTGAGCGTAGCCATTGCAAAGTTAAATCCTTTTCCTTCTTCCCAAACAATATTTTCTTTCGGAACCATGCAATTGGTAAAAGTGAGGGAACAGGTATCTGAACTTCTGATACCAAGTTTATCTTCTTTTTTTGCAGATTCAAAACCCGGGGTTCCGCGTTCAACCAGAAAACAGGTAATGCCTTTGTGGGCTTTTTCTCTGTTTGTCTGCGCCATCACCAGGATGTAATCTGCTGTTGTGCCGTTGGTAATCCAGTTTTTGATACCATTGATGCAATACATATCGCCCTGCTTTTCAGCAATGGTGTGCTGATTAGTTGCATCGCTTCCCGCTTCCGGTTCGGATAGTGCAAAAGCACCAAGTTTTTCCCCTGTTGCAAGTTTAGTGAGATAGTTTTGTTTAATGTAATCGCTGCCGTAGGTTTCCAGTCCCCAGCATACAAGTGAATTGTTCACTGACATGATAACACCCACGCTGGCATCAACTTTACTGATTTCAGTCATTGCCAGTACATAACTCACCGTATCCATACCGGCTCCGCCGTAGTCCGGTGATACCATCATACCAAGAAAACCAAGCTCTCCTAATTTTTTTACTATATCGGTAGGGAATTCAGCATTAATATCGCGTTCAATTGATGAGGGGGCAATTTCTGATTCGGCAAATTCCTTTGCGGATTGCTGAATCATCAGCTGCTCTTCGGTAAAATCAAATTTCATTTTTCAATCCTTTTTAATTGGAAATATTATTTTCCTGCTCCATGGAATTATTTCAGGTACTGAAAATTCAGATTTTCTTAATATTTCCGTAATTTTATTAATTGAAAATAAACTTTTTGCCTCTTTTTACCAATACCGGAATTCCCTGATGTTACATGAAAAGGATACTTTGCAGTCCGCAGAGAAAAAAATTGTCTTGAAAGGAATGACCCTTGCCGAACTGAAAAACTGGTTTCGGGAAGAGGGGGAGGCATCGTTCCGCGGTGACCAGCTGTTTAACTGGATGTATAACCACCGTTTGCTCAGTTTTGAAGGAATGGTGAACATTCCTAAAAGTCTGAGGCAAAAGCTTGAGACCCGGGCAGAACTCCGTTCTCTTTTTATACATGAGAGTATTGTTTCTCCGGAAACGGGTACAAAAAAGTTTCTCTTCCGTACACACGAGGGGAATATTATTGAGTCGGTAATCATTCCGGAGGAAAAACGGGTTACCTTGTGTGTCTCTACACAAGTTGGGTGCCCGTTAGACTGCCAGTTTTGTGCAACAGGACTCATGGGATATAAAAAGAATCTTACCGCAGGAGAAATCTTTGATCAGTTTCTGCTGGCACAGAATGAATTTGACCGGCCTATAACTAATATAGTATATATGGGGATGGGCGAGCCGCTGCTGAACTTTAAGCATACGCTGCGCAGTCTGGAAATATTCGGGTCGGAACTGACCACCGGCATCAGCATGAAAAAAATAACGGTATCAACGGCAGGTATACCGGGTAAAATCCGTGAACTGGCAGATACCGGATTAAAGGTAAAACTTGCTTTCTCGCTCCACTCTGTGTTTGAGGATATACGCAGCAAGATTATGCCGATTAACGATAAATACTCTCTGAAAGAAAATATGGAAGCACTCCGCTACTTTGCGGAGGCAACAGACTCCCGCATTACGTATGAATATGTCATGCTGAAAGATATTAACGACAGAGAAGAAGATATACAGGGATTAGCAAGATTAGTGAAGAAAATTCCTTCAAAAGTCAATATCATCCCTTTTAATTCGCTTGCACACATGAATCCCTCAGGATTTGCGGCAGAGCTGGTGCCATCCTCACAGAGAAGGATTGCGGAATTTGCTGATAGTCTCAGGGACAAAAATATTACGGTCATTGTCAGAAATACACAAGGCAGTGATATTGCAGCCGCATGCGGGCAGCTTGCAGTAAAAGTAAAATGAAAAAACTCTCTCACGAAGAAATCTCTGCCGGCAGGGCAAAGTTAGAACATATAGATAAAGTACAGCGGATGCCGGTTGTCTGTGTAATAGACAGTATCCGAAGCATGTATAACACGGGTTCCATTTTCCGCACTTCTGACGGCGCACTCATTGAAAAACTTATACTCACAGGATATACACCTACCCCGGAAAAAAAAGAGGTGCTGAAAACAGCGCTTGGTGCCTGTGACAGCATACCGTGGGAATATATAAAAGACCCGGTAGAGGCGGTCCGCATGTTAAAACAAAACGGATATACCATAGCGGCACTGGAACTGACGGATAAAAAAAGAATCTACACAAATGTTCAGCGGCAGGAGTTTCCGCTTGCTTTGGTTATTGGCAACGAGATTACGGGAGTTTCCCAATGGGTGCTGGATGAGTGTGATATCGCGTTGGAGATTCCGCAGTACGGTATAAAACAATCCCTCAATGTAGCAGTTGCATACGGAGTT
>CAYYJL010000431.1:0-3180 GCA_964472245.1 uncultured Ignavibacteriaceae bacterium
TGGACTACGGCTTCCGAACTGAATAACAAAGAGTTTGAAGTACAGCATTTTGAAAACGGCTCCTGGCATTCCGCTGCTGCACTCCCCGGAGCAGGCACATCAACCGTGCAGCAGGATTATATATACCGCACTGTTCCACCCGCCGGTGTGGGCTCAGTACGGTTCCGGCTTCTGCAAAGGGATTTTTCCGGCAGCACAACGTTTTCTCCTGAAATTACCGTAGAGCTGAACAGTCCTTCCGGATACCATATGCTCAGTATATATCCAAATCCTTTTAACCCCGCTGCGGTTATCAGGTATGAAGTTAAAAAGGAATCTGAAACTCGGGTTGAGGTTTATGATGTTACAGGAAGATTAATGAAAATTCTAATTTCCGGCATTGTTCCCGCCGGAAAATATTCGGTATCGTTAAACGGTGCGGAGCTTTCTGCCGGTGTATATATTGTCAGGTTTGTTTCGGAGGGAACTTATCAGGCACTCCCCGTTATGCTTTTAAAATAAAAAAGGGCTGCAGCAGGCAGCCCAAAACATTTCCGGTTGTTTACCGCATCTTTCAGAATGCTTCTTCTACACCGGCATTTGCAGCGTTGGTCATAACCGACCGCACGCCGTTCTCACATGCCGCACCGGTATCATACATCTCACTCATGCCGATTACCTGTCCGTTGCCGGATTTAAGCGTAAAATAATATTTATTGTTTTTGGAGGTTTTGCGTTCAAATTTGGAGTCGCTCTGTGAGTTCCTTTTAACGGATTCTATTCCGTTTATGCAGGATGCTTTTGCTTTGTAGCCCTCACTGGTTAATATAACCTGGCCGTTTAATGCTTTCAGGTTAAACTGATACTCTCCGTTGCTTCTTTTACTGATGACAAATTTGCCCATGAGATCCTCTTTCACTAATTGATATTTAAGATATAATATAAAATTTTATATTAAAAATCAACCTTATTCAAGGATTTTCCGCGTTTTCTATTGCAATCAATTACATTTTGGCATGTAATTGATTTTAGCTTAACTCTCCTTCGTTTTTTCCACCCGGATGTTCTTTTGATGTGCTTACTTCCCGTATCTTTAATGCCTCGGAAATTTCCCTTTGTTTTATTTCACTGTATCCTCTTTTCCCGATAAATTTTACAGGCAGCCCTTTTTTCATGATTTTATGATTCCCTTTGTACTCAGAAAAAAGGAAAAAATAATCAATACCATCTTCACCCTTTATAAAACCATATTTTTTATCAGGCATCAGGTTGGAGATTTTACCGGGTATAAACCCGTCGGAAAAACCGGCTTTTGCAGACCAGAACTTCATCAGCTTTTTATTAAGCTCTCCGTTCAGTTCTTGTTTATCTTCAGAGATGCTGTATTCCGTTAATCTGTTTTTAAGATCCTCGCTTATTTCAATTTCTTTTGATTTGCACAGCTGCCATTCATATTCCGTATGAAGCCGGGCAGCATCTTTTTCTTCAAGCAATTTACACCATCCGGCAGCAAGCGAAAGTCCGCGGGTAATAAATTCAATATGACCGCCGTATTGCCCGACCACAAATGCTTTTGCAGCATAGGAAAGCGCTGTGTCATATTCCTCTTTCATGCCGTATATCTCGGCAATATCAATATATATAAACCAGTTTTTCCTTGCGTTAGCAAGGCGGAACAGACTCTTCAGTCCCGCATCGCGGTTGCCGAGCTTTACCTCCGCACATGCAATGCGCCTGCGTATCCATATATCATCCACCCCGTTTTTAATCGCCTCTTCACATGCTGATTTGCATTTGGCCCATTCCCCGGTTTTTTCATATACCTTGGCGCGGAATCCGTAATATTTTTCAAAATCAGACTGCAGATAAACATCCTTTGACGCAGCAGAAGTAAATTTAAATCTTTCCTTGCTCAGGTTGGCGGGGTCTATTTTATCAAGATATAATACTGCCTCGCGCTCATTGCCGACACGTATATATATAGATGCCAGGCAAAGAAGAGCTTTGCCGCGGAAGAACTCATCCGGTTTGCTGTCCGATATATCCAATACTTCCCGGATGGAGCGCTCCAAACTTGAAAAATCCGGTGCGGGGTTGTTTTTTTCCGGCTCTATTTCGGATTTATAAAGTGCATATAAATAGGTACCGATAATCTGACGGTATTCCGGATTTGCCTTATATATTTCTCTGCTGATTTTCAGGGATTCATCCAGTTCACCTCCCTTGTTTAAACAGGTCGCAAGATAATAACCATCCCAATGAGACCGATCGGGCTGATTCCATAGTTCGGAAAATATCTGCCTGGCTTCTTGGATTTTGCCCTCAGCCAGTAAATTTTTCCCGGTACGGATTAGTTCTTGTTTGCTGCCGTTTTTCTCATCCACATCACCTCCGGGTTGCTTTTCTTTCGTGTTTGATTTATGATATGATCCGGGGTTTATATGACCCGGAACGGCATCCATTCGTTTTTTCCGGCTGTTCTCCGGAAATTACGCCATCGTGAGTGTTGTCTTTGCTTCTTTGTTAACTATACACACAATTTTTCTCCTGTCCCATTTCACCTTGTATCCCTAAACTCCGGAAACAGAAAATGCAGTTAACTTATTTGAAAACTTAATTTACTAAATTTTTGTAAAAATTAAATGTTAATTGGGATGAGAGACAAGGAAAGATGCTGAATTGTGATTTATGACGCACGGAACAACCGGGCCGCCATGCAGGCAGCCCGGCAGGTAAATGTCGTTATTTTATAAGGGTCATTTTTCTGGTGATAATATGCCCTGCTGTGTACATTTTGTAAAGATATACCCCGCTGCTCAGTTGATCTGCGTTAAAAGTAACCTGATGCTCCCCCGCTTCCATTGGCTGATCATGTATCGGTACAGAAACCGCCTCACCATATATATTATAAACTGCAAGTGTTACTGTTTGTTTTTGAGGGAGAGAGAACCTGATGGCTGTTGCCGGGTTAAACGGATTGGGGTAATTCTGATGCAGGGTAAAATCCCCGGCCAGATAATCGCTGCTAAGGACAGCTTCGGCGGAGTATGTAAAACTGCCGTCATTATCAATCTGCTTCAGGCGGTAAACCTGATGTGCTGCTAAGGGGAGCTTATCGTTAAAAGTATAGGTTCTGACAGCATTGCTGTTTCCGCTGCCGGCAACAAACCCAATCTTCTGCCATGCATCGTTATCGGTATC
>CAYYJL010000432.1:0-2924 GCA_964472245.1 uncultured Ignavibacteriaceae bacterium
AGGGTGTTTATACGGATACCGGACACGGGAGATTCTGGAACGGGAAACACCGGATTATATCATTGGCAGCATTGCTGAATTGAAAGATATATTGTGACTTTTTTAGTGTATATACGGGGGCTGTGACTTTTCCGCAAGCGGGGGCTTCGAGTTCCCACTGCAGCCTATGACTTTTCCGCAAACAAAACTCAGCCACCTATGACTTTTCCACAAGCGGAGCTCAGCCACCTATGACACCGAGTTCCCTCAGCCGCCGGTATATCTTTGCTTTAAAACAACAATGCCTCCCGGAGGAGGCATTGGAAGCGTTACAAATTATTTAGTAAGTGTCATTTTTCTTGCAGCGTAGTAAGCACCGGTTTTGATGCGGTATATATACACACCGCTGGTGAGCCCGAGCTCGCCGGCGTTAAGGTCTGCGCTGTGCTGCCCCGCGGGGAGCTCCTTATTAAGGATAGATGCAACCATTTCACCGGAAACGTTATATACATCTAAGGAAACAAAGGAGTTTTCAGCAAGGGTGAAATTAATCTTTGTAGAGGGATTAAATGGATTGGGGTAATTCTGCTGTAGTGAAAATTCCATTGGCTGATCAATTATAATTTCAGATGAAAGATTATAGAGCGCCGAGGTTCCGTCAAAGTCAATTTGTTTTAAGCGGTATTTGAAAGCGCCGTTAGCCAGGTTGTTATCGGTAAATGAATACTCGTGGCGTTCTGCGGAAGTACCGTTGCCGGAAACAAAAGCCACAACACTGAAATCATTGCCGGAAGCCGAAGCTCTCTGCACTTCAAAACCTTTGTTATTGGTTTCCGTTGCGGTTGACCAGCTGAGCGTAACATCCCTGCCGGAAACAACGGAAGTAAAAGCAGTAAGTTCCACGGGAACCACGTCGCGGATGACGATTTGTTTATTATCTGCAAAGTTCCAATTATCCCCGCCGTTATTGCCGTTAAAGTTTACACTGTTACCGTTAGCATACATGGTTACTGTGCCTACAACCGAGGGAGCTGTGTAATTAAAATTGAAAGAAACAACACCTGCAGCGGGAGCTTTGGGGGCAGTATGCGTCAGTTCGCTTCCTATTTTCTGCATTCCCTGGCCGGCTATGGTATTAAGAACACCTGCGGAAACGGCAACATTGGTACCGCCTCTTGTGAGCGTACCGCCTGTAATAGTAACGGTGTAGGAGCCGACCTGGCCGGGACTCAATGAATCAGGTCCATTTATAGTTACCACAACACTTGGAGAAGCATTTGGTCCGTGGCAGTCGCAGCCCACACCGTTTAATTGTGTGACTCCTGTTATACCTGTTGAATAGGCATAAAAGAAAAAACTTACTGCCACAATAGTAAGCAAAATTCCGGTATGATGTTTACCCGAAAGGCGGTAGCGATTGAACATAGGGTCTCCTGTTTTAATGAATAGATGAAATTTGTGTCTTAATGTAGTATTCCGGGCAAAAAAAAGGGGACATTTAACAGAAATTTAACGGAGAAAAGTGTTAATTAAGTGTGAAAAAGCAGTAATTTAGCTGAGGAAAAAATAAGAAATTTATTTTTTTCCGGTAAAAATAACCGTGACGAAAAGAAAAAGGTTTTGTTAATAATTTAAATAATTGCTTAAATTTCGTTCCAACCTGTCAGTGATTATTTAAGGAGGGTTCCCAATAACCCAAATTAAATAATGTAGAGTAAAACGGATGTCCAATCCAGTTCAATATATTTTCACGATAGTTCCCCGAAGAGCTGGCGGTATTGCTTTGTTCTTATGGGAAGGGAACGCCAAATTTTTCCAAACAACCGGAAGCCCCGTTTGCAATGTGAATAATCATTGCCGGGGGATGCGTATGTCTTATGGTTCCAGTCTCACCTTTTCAGCCCCGCAGAGTTCAGATTTTAATTTAATATCAATAAAAAGGTTCATTGTATGAAAAAGAGTTACATTCTTGTAATTGCTTTGTTAATCAGTGTGTTTTCCGAGTCGGCTTTATTAGCACAGCCGTGGACATACGATTTTGGAACTGTTGAAAGTAATTTAAATTCTGGCAGAAAAGTGGCTGTTTGATTTAGTCTTGAATATTTTTGGATTTATGTCACAATAGACTGTATATAAAGGGAATATTTTCCTGCGGTTTCGCAGATGAACGCAGAATTAGGGGAGTAGCTGTATGGTATTGGGATGAACGGTTATTTTTTGGGGATGGGGAGAGAATTTTCTCTTGTGCAGGAATTGCCCGCATATTATATTTCGATAAACAACGAAATGAATTATGGAATCAGTTAAATTTTTTAAGGCGCTTTCAGACCCGAACCGGCTGCGGATTCTCAAGATGCTGCAAAGCAGGACACTGTGCGTCTGTGAGCTGACGGAGGCACTGCAACTTGCCACTTCAACGGTGTCTAATCATTGTAAAATACTGCGTGAGGCGGGGTTTATTATTGAGGAAAAGGATGGTAAATGGGTTAATTATTCAATTAATCCGGTTCCGGCGGATGGCAGGATTCCCGCTTTAATGAGCCGCCTGGATTTTTGGCTGGCTGATGAAAAAGCCGCTACGCGGGATACGCTCCTTGCCCACAAGGTGGACAGAAAATTTATCTGCTGTTAAAATTTTTTATACAATATTTCGATATGTAACGAAATAATAATTTAATCAAAAAAATAAAGGATACGATCATGGAACAGAACGAAAAAATGACACTGGTCGTCTTGAGCGGCGACCTCGACAAGGTGATGGCTTCGTACATTATTGCCACAGGAGCAGCCGCGGCGGGGATGGATGTGGTGATGTTCTTCACCTTCTGGGGATTGAAAGCCATCCAGCGCGGTAACCTCACCGGCAAGAGCCTTGTCGGCCGCATGCTCGGTGCGATGAACCGCGGCGGATTGAACGCCATCGGGCCTTCCCGCCTCAACATGGG
>CAYYJL010000432.1:2934-3176 GCA_964472245.1 uncultured Ignavibacteriaceae bacterium
GCGTGAAGTTGATGCCCTGCCAGATGTCCATGGACGTGATGGAGATCAATTGCGACGATCTCATAGCGGAAGCAATGGAGCCCGTCGGTGTTGCAACCATGCTCGAACACGCACGCGAGTCGAAGATCCAGTTCTTTATCTAATTTTACCCAAGCCCCTTTCCCAAAAGGAGAGGGGCATAAAAGGAGACAAAATGTCTGAAGCAAAACTATTTCTCGATTTCAAAGGTCTCTTATGCCCAA
>CAYYJL010000433.1:0-3169 GCA_964472245.1 uncultured Ignavibacteriaceae bacterium
TTCCCGGTGCCGGTACAACAACATTGCGTCAGTCATACTCTTTTACAGACACACCGCAAAAAGGTGAGATTACCTACCGGATTAAGCAGATTGATTTTGGTGGAAACTTTGTGTACTTCCCCCCACTTGATGTGATATTTGACGGTCCGCTCACGTTTAACCTGAGCCAGAATTTCCCCAATCCGTTTAATCCTTCCACAAGGATACAATATTCCATTGCTGAAGACAGCCGCGTGGATATTGTTATATATGATATACTCGGCAGGGAAGTGATGCATCCGCTGAGCGAAAATAAAACAAAAGGTGTCTATACTATAGATATTGACGCAACGGGGCTCAGTGCCGGGATATATTTTTATGAATTACGTGGCGGTGGCAGCAGGGTGATGAAAAAAATGACACTGCTCAAATAAATTTCCTCAAACCCCGGTGCTGCCGGGGTTTTTTTAGTTAGAGCATTCCTTATTGATGCAGTGTTTGCCTTTAGTATGGATGGTAAATCGGGAATATGTTTTATTCCGGAGCGCAGGATAATACAGATTACCCTGTAATTGTTTTATTTTAGTACTTCATATTTTTTTATTTGATGTAATGATTCGTTCTGTATTTACTGTTCGAAAAATGGATTGCCCGTCAGAAGAAGCTTTGATAAGATCTGCATTTGAGGGCACACAAGAGGTACATGCGATAGAGTGTAATATTGCCGCAAGAGAAGTGGTTATTTTTCACAGCAATCCGTTAACTGACGTACTTGGGCAGCTTGATCAGCTTAAATTGGACAGCACTCATAAACAGAGTGACAATGTTGCTGCCGGTGAAGTGATAAAAAAGAACTCACAAAAAACTGCTTTAATCACTGTATTAATTATCAATGCGGTTCTTTTTGCAGCGGAAATGCTGTATGGTTATTTATCCGGTTCCATGGGGCTTGTGGCGGATAGTTTAGATATGCTTGCCGATGCCTTTGTTTACGGGCTTAGTCTCTATGCCATCGGGCACACCGTAAACAAGAAAAAGAAAGTGGCAAGGGCAAGCGGCTATATACAGATGCTGCTGGCATTCACAGGATTGGCTGAGTGTGTACGCAGGTTTTTTGGTGCGGGAGAGATACCCGAATGGAACACCATGATTATCGTCTCACTGATTGCTTTGGCAGGCAACGCCTGGTGTTATTATCTGCTGCGGGGAATGAACAGCAGCGAAGCCAACATCAAAGCCAGTGTTATTTTCACTTCCAATGACATTATCATCAACCTGGGTGTTATAGCCGCTGCAATTTTCGTTACAGTATTAAGCTCACCAATCCCGGATTTAGCCGTTGGACTTATCGTCTTTTTGATCGTGCTCAACGGAGCAAGAACCATACTCGCTTTGGGGAAATAATCAGCACCTTATATACTATCTGAACTGATGATCATCATGGAGATATCATCATCAAACTCGCCGGAGCCGTGCCAGCGGATGAGGGAGTCTTTTAACAGGGGGAGCAGTTCTTTAGCCGGGTTTTTCCCGTAAAATTCTATAAAGCGGGTGAGCCCGTCTGAGGAAAACATTTCATCCATGCCGTTTGCGCATTCGGTAATGCCGTCCGAGTATATAATCAGTTTATCTCCGGGGGCAAGTTCCAGGTCGTATTCTTCAAAAGTAATCTGGTTTAACATACCGATGGGCATGCCGTGGCTTTCTAAAAATTTCGATTCCCCGTCTGCTTTCACCAGCATGGGGAGAGGGTGCCCCGCTCTGCCGATTTTCATCTTTCCGGAATCCAGCTCCAGCACGCCGAACAAAATGGTAAAGAACCGGCTTGCATCCTGCACATCAAAATAAGCGCTGTTCAGATACATGAGAAGGTTTGTAATGGATATATTCCCGAGTGATGGGTTATCTGCAAACTCCGGCTTCAGGAGACGGGGTGCGGAGTTTTCTGCGGTAAACTGCTGGCTCAGGGAAAAGGACATCATTGCAGAGCGCACACCGTGTCCGGCAACATCCAGCAGGTAAAAAGCCATATAGTTATCGGCTATCATAAAATAGTTGAGAATATCGCCCGCCAGAAATTTAGCCGGCATAAATAACCAGTCGAATGAATATCGGTCAATGGTAAAATTTACATTTGGCAGCAGTTTCTGCTGCAGTTCTGCGGCTGCTTCCAAATCCTTTTTTATCTGTTTATATGCAACCGATAGTTTTTCGTTCGTGATAGCCAGATTCAGGTTCTTTTCTTCAAGATTACGTTCCAGCTGAATGATCCGCTCGCCGTTGCGGACACGGACTTTCAGTTCCTGCGGATTAAACGGCTTGATGATAAAATCGTCAGCACCGGCTTCCAGCCCTTCAACAATTTCACTCCGCCCCCCTTTTGCGGTGAGCATAATGATATATACGTAGTGGGAGAAATTGTATTCTCTCAGGGCACGGCATAATTCAGTTCCGTTCATAACGGGCATTTCCCAGTCGGTAATCACCAGACTGATACTGTGCTCTTTCATGATAGCGAGGGCTTCCTGACCGTCATGTGCGGTCCTGTAGGTATGCCCGAGCTGTTTTAAAAGATTCTGCAGAACAAAAAGGGCTTCTTCAGAATCATCTACTATCAAAATTTCCATGGGCGAAACTTTATTTTATGATTGTTCACTAAATAATTGCTGAATCATTTGCAGCCGTGAATTTTCACTTTTGGACTGCAATATCTGCAAACGTATCTGGTTCAGTTCCGGTGAGTTTTCCGTAACTAAACCGTTCATCATTTTAAACGAAAAATCTTCCGGACCGGATTCATTAAACCAGCTTTGCAGGGAATTCCTATCAAAATCCGGATTAATTTTAAGCACTGCTGCTTCAATTAGTACAAACAGTTTTTCCCTGAGTGCGGAGTCAGGTTCTTCTTCGTCATCAGTCACCAGCACACCGTCAACAAAATCATAGAGGGATATATTCCGCATCTCTTCGGCTGATATACCGGAGTCTGCAATTTCCCGAAGGGATGTACCGATTCTTTCAGAGGGAATTACTGTTTTAGCTTCAACGCGGTCGGTACCGGTTATTTTGCAGATAAGTTTGTCGGCATCATATTCGTACTGCTCCACAAAAGCAAGGCAGCCAAATTCATTAATGCCTTGCTCATCTTCATAGAACACGGCAAACTCTCCCTCTTCCTGAATCATATCCT
>CAYYJL010000434.1:0-3167 GCA_964472245.1 uncultured Ignavibacteriaceae bacterium
CATCACAGGAGTTTGAATCCGGAGGGACGGCTTTTCCGTTGATGCTGATAAGGTAGTCCAGACGGATTTCGGTACCGTCAGTGAGTATCATATATTCTGCACCGGATTTACTTTCGAGGGAGCGGATAACACCGTTGAGGCGGGTGACCGTCCCGCGGTTATCATAAAAAATATCTGCCGGTTGTGCACGGAGAGCGATGAGTTCCAGTTCATCATAAAAGGAACAATCAACAGGTTTGTAGGTTTTAGTTGTATCCATCAGAGTACCTCCAATGTTTAAAACCGGCGGGATCACACAACCCCACCGGTATATATTTATTATTCTAAGCCGGAATCATCATCTTCAGGAACGATCTTGGCAACATCGGCAATGTTATCACCATCTTTCAGGCGGATTAAACGGTTGCCCTGTGTGTTCCGTCCCATAACGCGGAGTTCCTTAAGCGACTGTCTGATTACCATTCCCTGTTCTGAAATAATAACCAATTCCTCGTTGTCACTTACTTCCATCATGGAAATCATGGTACCGGTTTTATCCGTAATCTTAACGGTGGTAACACCTTTACCGCCGCGTTTGGTGATGCGGTAATCGGTGATATCCGAGCGTTTGCCGAATCCATTTTGTGTAACCACAAGGATCGTGCCCTGGCGTTTAATAACGATGAGTCCGACAACTTCATCTTTCTTTGCAAGTGAGATGCCGCGGACCCCTGTTGCGGTTCGGCCCATATCCCTGACATCCTCTTCATGGAAGCGGATAGCCATTCCCTGACGCGTTCCGAGCACCACATCGTTTTTGCCGTCGGTCAGTTTAACACCAATCAGGCGGTCGCCTTTATTGATATTGATTGCATTAATACCGCTTTTGCGGACGTTGCTGTATGCGGAAAGGACTGTCTTCTTTATGGTGCCCTGTGCGGTTACCATAAGGAGATACTGATCATCCTTAAATTCCTTAACTGCAACAAAAGCCGCAATCTGTTCATCTTTTTCTTTTTCAATAAGATTAATGATGGATTTACCGCGGGATGCTCTTCCGCCTTCGGGAACTTCATGTACCTTCAGCCAGTAACATTTTCCTGTATCGGTAAAGAAGAGTATATACTGATGCGTGGAAGCCACAAACATATGTTCAATAAAATCATCGTCTTTGGTTCCGGCACCGGAAACACCCTTTCCGCCGCGGGCCTGTTTGCGGTATCCGCTGACAGGGAAACGTTTGATGAATCCTTTATGTGATATTGTTACGACTACATCTTCTTCAGCGATAGTATCCTCAAGGGAGAACTCAGTGTAGTCGTAGATAATTTCGGTTCTTCTTTCGTCACCATATTTTTCTTTCAACTCCAGGAGTTCGTCTTTAATGATGAAATTCCGTTTTTCTTCGCTGTCCAGAATGCCTCTCAGTTTTTCGATTAACTTAATAACTTCGCGGTATTCATCTTCAATCTTTTTTCTTTCCAGGCCGGTGAGCCGCTGCAAGCGCATATCAAGAATTGCTTTTGCCTGAATTTCAGAAAGCTTGAATTTGCGCATGAGGTTATTTCTTGCGGTATCAACATCACGGCTTTTCTTGATAGTTTCAATAACTTCATCAATATTATCAAGCGCGATGATATATCCTTCGAGTATATGCGCACGTCTTTCAGCAGCATCCAGTTCAAACTTGGTTCTGCGGATAAGCACATCCATTCTGTGGAGGAGGAAGTGCTGCATGATTTCCTTAAGTGTCAGGACTTTTGGTGTTCCGTTTACCAAGGCCAACTGAATTACGCCGAAGGTAGTCTGCATCTGTGTGTGTTTGAAGAGCTGGTTCAGGACAACAGCCGGCTGACCATCCCGCTTCAGTTCTATGACCACCCGCATACCATCGCGGTCAGATTCGTCACGGAGTGCGGATATATCTTCTATCTTTCCTTCTTTTACCAGTTCTGCAATTTTTTCCTGAAGCGTTGCTTTGTTTACCTGATAAGGCAGTTCAGTTATGATAATTGCTTCGCGGCCGTTCTTGGCGGTTTCAATATTTGCTTTAGCACGGACGATAATTTTACCGCGTCCGGTTAAGTATGCATCGCGTACGCCCTGATAACCGAAGATGATGCCGCCGGTCGGGAAATCCGGTGCGACAATATGCTTCATCAGTTTTTCGATGGATATATCAGGGTTTTTAATCAGCGCGATAAGACCGTCTATAACCTCAGTAAGATTATGGGGAGGCATGTTTGTTGCCATACCAACTGCAATACCGCTGGAGCCGTTTACCAGCAGGTTGGGTAAATACGCAGGGAGTACGGTAGGTTCCTGGAGTGTATCGTCAAAGTTAGGTGCAAAGCCGACAGTGTTTTTCTCCAAATCGCGCAGCATTTCATCCGCAATTTTTGCAAGACGTGCTTCTGTATAACGCATTGCTGCCGGAGAGTCACCGTCAACAGAGCCGAAGTTACCCTGACCGTCAACTAAAGGATACCGGAGCGAAAAATCCTGCACCATACGAACCATGGTGTCATATACTGCTGTATCGCCGTGCGGGTGATACTTACCAAGCACTTCACCCACAATTCTCGCGGATTTTTTATATGGCCGGTTAAAAGCCATGCCAAGCTCGTGCATGCCAAAAAGGACGCGGCGGTGTACCGGTTTAAGTCCGTCTCTGACATCGGGGAGAGCGCGGGAAACAATAACCGACATAGAATAGTCTATATATGAGGACTTTAATTCCTCTTCAAGCGTAATCGGATTTATTTTATCAAATATATTAGCCATTAAATCTTATTTCCGTTTTAAACTGTGAGTAATCAGACATCGAGGTTGCGGACATATTTAGCATTCTTTTCAATAAACGCACGGCGCGGTTCAACTGCATCGCCCATGAGAGTTTCAAAAAGTTTGTCTGTTGCAGCTGCGTTTTCTATGGATACCTGCAGCAGGGTTCTTGTCTCCGGATTCATGGTGGTGGACCATAATTGTTCCGGATTCATTTCACCCAATCCTTTATATCTGGATATATTAATACCTTTAATCTTCGGGAGGATACCTGCTGCCTGAGGAACCGGAGCCGCTTCAGGATTTGCCTGCTGCTCTTCTTCTTCAGGTTCGGCAGGGTCTGGTTCCACATTTTTATCCTTCAGCCGTTTTAATATTTCATCACGTTCCTGATCATCATAGGC
>CAYYJL010000435.1:0-3166 GCA_964472245.1 uncultured Ignavibacteriaceae bacterium
TCACCGGACGGAAAGTACCTGGCATACAGAGCACAGGCACAACCGGGATTTGAAGCAGACCGTTTCCGAATCGTTTTATACGACTTAAAGACCGGAACAAAAAAGATGCTTTCTGAAGCATTTGATAACTGGGTGAATGATATTGTTTGGTCTCCCGACTCAAAAGCATTGTATTTTACCGGTGATGTAAAAAGCTACAGTCCTATATATAAAGTGACTATTGCAACAGGCGTTATTGAAAAAATTACCGGCGATATATCAGTCAGCAGTTTTGCAGTTTCTCCGGATGGTAAGTATTTATACTATAATTCCCGCCTCATGCAAAAACCGTTTGAGCTTTATAAATATGATATTGCCGCACAGAAGGAAACAGCGTTGACCTCGTTCAATAAAAAGTTAACGGAGGAAGTTGATTTTATAACTGCAGAACATCTTTGGATACCCGGTGCGGACGGTAAAAAAGTTCATGTGCTGCTTATGAAACCTCATGGGTTCGATCCGGCAAAAAAATACCCGCTTATTGTTAATGTGCACGGCGGACCGCAAAGCCAATGGATGGATGCATACCGCGGTGATGCACAGATTTATTCCGGTTATGGATATATAGTTGCATTCCCTAATCCGCACGGCTCAACCGGTTACGGGCAGGAATATACATCAGCCATTTCAAAAGACTGGGGTGGTAAGGTGTATGAAGATGTTATGAAAGTAACCGAGTACCTTGCAGCACAGCCGTATGTTGATAAGGAAAGAATTGGAGCTATGGGCTGGTCCTACGGCGGATATATGATGAACTGGCTGCAAGGGCACACAAAAATGTTTAAGTGTATGGTCAGCATGATGGGGCTGTATAATATTGAATCATTTTATGGAACTACGGAAGAACTCTGGTTTCCGGAATGGGATTTAGATGGCCAGCCGTGGAACTCACAGCTCTATAAAAAGTTTTCTCCGAGTGAATATGTGAAAAACTTTTCTACCCCGACCTTGATTATTACGGGTGAAAAGGATTACAGAGTTTCTTATACACAGAGCTTGGAGTATTTTACTGCATTGCAGAAACTGGGCATAGATTCCCGCATAATAATTTTCAAAAATGACGGGCACTGGCCAAGCAACCTGAAATCCATGCCGCTGTATTACAATGCACATCTGGAATGGTTTCATAAATATCTTGGCGGCTCTGCCGCTCCGTACAATTCGGAAATGTTAATAAGAAACAGTGCGTATTAATCCAATATATAAAGATGTTCACACCTAAACTATTTACATTAGCAAAATCATTCACCCGTGAACAGACGATTAAAGACATCAATGCCGGCATCATAGTCGGCATTGTTGCTTTACCCCTGGCAATTGCATTTGGCATTGCATCCGGGGTTTCTCCCGAGAGCGGAATCATCACGGCAATTATCGGGGGATTTATTGTTTCATTACTTGGGGGGAGCAGGGTGCAGATTGGCGGCCCTACCGGTGCTTTTATTGTTATTGTTTACGGTGTTGTGCAGCAATACGGCGTGCAGGGGCTTCTTATAGCAACCATGATGGCAGGAGTTATCCTTGTCCTGATGGGCATTGCCAAATTCGGCTCGGCAATAAAATTTATTCCTCATCCGGTAACCGTCGGCTTTACTTCCGGTATTGCGCTTATCATTTTTTCTTCTCAGATAAAAGATTTTTTCGGGTTAAAAATTGATAAGGTTCCGGGTGAGTTTATTGCAAAATGGGAGCTGTATATACAGAACTTTCATACGATCAGCCCTGATACCGCAATCATAGCGGCTTTATCGCTTGGAATAATTTTATTGTGGCCTAAGATTACCCATAAATTACCCGGGTCACTGATGGCAATAATTGTAAGTACGGCTGCTGTTTATATATTCAAAATGGATGTAACTACCATCGGATCGTTATACGGTCAGATATCAAATAATATTCCGGCTCCTACCTTTGCCATGCCGGAATTAGGAATGATCAAGGATTTAATTATACCTGCAACAACCATTGCACTGCTTGCCGCGATTGAAGCGCTGCTTTCTGCGGTAGTTGCTGATGGTATGATTGGGGGCAGGCATCGCTCCAATATGGAGTTGATAGCCATGGGTGCTGCTAATATCGTCTCTCCGTTATTTGGCGGTATTCCGGTGACGGGAGCTATTGCACGCACCGCAGCCAATGTGAAAAACGGCGGAAGGACTCCGATTGCCGGCATTGTGCACGCTGTAGTATTATTGGTCATAATGCTCTTTGTGGGGAGTTATGCCTCGTTAATACCGATGGCTGCACTTGCCGCTATATTGATTGTTGTTGCTTATAACATGAGTGAATGGCGTTCTTTTATGGCACTGCTGAAAAGTCCCGCAAGTGATATAATTGTTTTAGTTACTACTTTTTTACTGACCGTAATTGTGGATTTAACTGTTGCCATTGAAATAGGAATGGTGCTTGCAGTATTTCTTTTTATGCGGAGGATGTCAGAAGTTACCAATGTGGAAGTGGTAAAGCGGGAGTTCCGTGAAGAAGACGAATCAGCTGACCCGATGAGTATAGACAAGAAATTAATCCCAGACGGAGTTGTAGTATATGAAATTAACGGGCCATTCTTTTTTGGAGCAACAGCCAAGTTTCAGGATGCATTGCGTGATTCCGGTACCAGGCCGGATATATTGATTATCCGAATGAGGAATGTTCCGGCTATTGATGCAACGGGTCTGCATACTTTGGAACAAGTATATCATGCCAGTAAAAAGCAGGGGACTGAGGTGATTTTTTCCGGAGTGCATACACAGCCGCTTGTAGTATTTACTCAGTCAGGATTTTTTGACCGCGTTGGAGAAAATAATTTTTATGGGAATATAGATGATGCGTTGGAAAGAGCGAGAGAAGTTTTAGCAGTAAAAAGTTAGAGAGCCAGCATGAGGATATAACTGATCTAAATTATATCCTCTTGTTAAGCCAGTGTAAAATTTAATTTATTTAACCGGTCATTTTTGCCGGCATAAGCTTTCAGTATATCTGCCGGACGGCCGCCGCTTTGGTTCTGATCAACCGGACGTTTTGGTCTCGGCATATATAAAGGACGCTCCGGCTGACGGACATTCATCAGCTGAATTTTTCTCAGCTCCGGCTGTTGTGCGTTTATAACCTGAAATCTTTCCCTTGGGGC
>CAYYJL010000436.1:0-3158 GCA_964472245.1 uncultured Ignavibacteriaceae bacterium
ACTGAAATGTGCAGTATAAGGCACCCGTATCTTTTTGCAGCATTGCGCCGGAGCCGATCTGCTCGGAATTCAACAATACGCCTGAAGCAACATCCCTCAAGGTAGCCCGTGCATTGGTATATAGCATCTCAAAAAGCCGGAATACTTTGCGTTCTAAGAATATTTTCTTCTTTTCGATTACACTCAGCACAAAGCGGGAGTAGCTGGAAAAATCCGGGTCATAAAATGCATGGCCGGAAAACTTAAACCAAACCGGATGTAAATCTTTCTTGAGAGGTATGTAGTCCACTGCGATATCTTTTAATGTTGCGACGCAGAGCAAAACTGTGGCTCTATCCCCCTGTATGACGGAATTAAGGGCAATATCGCCGATGAAGTTGATGTTCTCCGCAATGTTATCTTTATGGAAATAAATTCTCTTCTGTGTATTGCGGTCGTTTTCGTCTTGTTTGATAGTCAGAACGGCTTTTAAATCTTTTTCAACTTTATCTTTTACATACCCGATGAAGTTATTTGGCCGGAGGAAGTTGGAAACATAATTAAAGTGAGGAATAACAATCAGCAAACAAAGAACTATCATACTAATGCAGACAGTAATAGAGAAGTATGGGACAAAACTTTCTTTAATGGTGTTGCAAACCACGACAGTATAGATAGCAGTTATTACATAAAGGACGATAATCACAACATTTATGCGGTTTTCAACGAATAACTCCATAATCTTGGAGGAGTATCTGTTTGCAGCCAACTGTACGATAATAGCAAGTACGGTAATTTCAATCCCCATGATTGCGGAAACCAACTCCCCTAACCCACCGACTGTATTAGTTAAATCGCCAGCATTTTCAGTATAAAAATAACTGAAAAAGTTCATATCAAATCTGTAGAGAAGCACATCGGCAATCCTGGTGCTTATCACCAAGAAAAGCGACAGCGCAAAGATTACAGCCATGGGGATAAGCCAGGGTCTTAATTTTTCATAGTTAATGGTCAATCGGTCATCACACTTCTGTTAATTCCTGAAGCAAATATATTGCTTTTTTAGACAAATTACTGATTTTCTGTGTTAAACGGGACATTATTTTCATGTGAATTTATAACTCCCGGAGTCAGTCCGGACGAGCGTTTAGATTCCGGGTATGCAGCTGGGAACAGCCCCCCTAAAAAAAAAGCACCCCGAAGGGTGCCTTTTTTAGGGAAGGAAATTATTTGATGAGAGTCATCTTTTTAGATTCTTTGTAGGTTTTACCTCCGTAAGAAGCTGAAAGCGTATATATGTACGTTCCGCTTGGGAGGGATGATGCATCAAACTGGTATTGATAATAACCGGCATCTTTATCTTCGTTAACCACTACAGAAACCAATTCACCCAGGGATGAATAAACTGAAAGCATGACACGTGCTCTCTCAGGAATTGAGAAAGTAAATGCCGTTGACGGGTTAAACGGATTGGGATAGTTCTGTCCGAGTGTAAACTCATTCGGTCTGGTTATATCTACCTGTACCTCATTAAAGGTTTTCTTGGTTCCGTCAAAATCTTCCTGAGTAAGGCGGTAGCTGTGTTTGCCAACCGTTAACCCTTTTTCGGTGAAGTTATATACGGAAGTTTCCGTTGAGTTACCTTTTCCGGCAATCAATGCAACCTGAGTCCATGTGCTGCCGTCAGATTTTCTTTCAACGATGAATCCTTTATTATTCACTTCTGTAGCGGTAACCCACTGCAGCACAGCGCTGTTACCTTCAGCAGCTGCATTAAATGAAGTAAGTTCAACAGGTACTTCACCGCTGATCATCATACGGACCGGAATTACTTTTACCGGCCTTGAAGGGTCATTACCGGATATTTTAACATCCATTGAATATATACCCGGGTTATAATCTTCAGCTCGTAATTCCAAACGGATGGAAGCTGAGCTGCCCTGATTCAGTATACCTGAAAAATGATTGGAGTTCAACCATTCCGGATCTGCTGCATATTTAACAGCGTGATTGTTCTTTACATATACAGCATTATACGCAGTCTGAAGACCAATCGTACCGGTACCGTTTTCAATGCCGACAGTTGCGGAAGTAAGATTGGTAGAAGTCATGGTTTTGTAATAGTACATGATTCTGCCATTCTGATATAATACAACCTGGAAAGTCAACGCAGAACCGGATGTATTATATCTCGGCCAGTTGTTAAACTGAATAGTGAATTTATTCCCTTCAGCTTTAGTATATACATTACCGCCGCTGGTACCATCAAGGTCATCCCAGAAGGGTGCAATATATTCATTGGGAGCTGCTGCGTTAGGTATCGCTGCATTGGTAAAGATATTTGAAGTCGGTGCGTTAAACAATACGGCACCGTTTGATGAGATAAAGACAGCATTTTTTACCTGTCCGTAGAATTTGAATCCAAAAGGTAAGCTGATAGAGCCGGAGTGTCCTTCATCGCGGGCACCAAACGTACCGGTAGCTACCCAGTTGGTAACTTCCGTTCCGGTTGCAGCAATATCATTCCATTCATACACCGGACCATTTGGTTCGTCCGAGTCAATCCATTTGTAACCAAAGGCATCAGGGCCGCCTTGTCCTTCAATTGAGATGCCGGGGCCGAATTCATAGTTAGCAAATTTCAAGTTCGGTTTGCCTTCAACATCAAGCATTCTGCCGGGGACTACGGATACTTCAACTCCACCCGGGAATGTATTATTTTCAAGTGAAATGGTATAGTTAAGAGTAGAAGGGCTGCTTGATGTATTGGAGAGCATGATGCTGTCCAGCACAACCTGCGCCGGATTAAGCACACGGTATATACTATCCGGAGTAGCGGTCATTACAGGAGCTGCAAGTGTTACTCCGCTGGCGTTATTTGAAAGTGCAGACCAGTTACCCCACAAATCTCTCGCACGGATTGAGAAGTAATAGGTTGTTGCATGCGTAAGATTCTTTACATCAACCATATCTGTTGTTCCGGCAGCACCGGGAGCGCCATTAAACATAACTTCTGTGGCTGCATTAAATGCTGTTGTATCCGGTATTGGAGATGTGGACATTTTAATTTTATATCCAACTACTCCGCCATTGGAAGTATCAGACGGCACCGTCCAGCTGAGCTTCAGTGCATTAGACTGCGGCTGAACAACAGCAAGATTGGTTACTGTAGTTGGAGG
>CAYYJL010000437.1:0-3145 GCA_964472245.1 uncultured Ignavibacteriaceae bacterium
GATATTTAATCAATCTCCGGATATCATTTGTACCATCAGTATGTCAATGAGCATTTCTTCTATCAGTAATGCAGTTAAGAATATATTAGGGTACGAGCCCGATGAGTTGGCCGGAATATCAATTTCTGAGATATTAAGCCCTGAAGACCGGCAAGGCAGTCTCGATATGTTTATGGAGGCAGCTGAAGGATCAGAAATCACCAACTTTGAAAATTATATGCTTCATAAAAATTCGAAGCCGGTTCCGGTGATATGGTCAATAGTTTTTGATCATGAAGAGAAGCAATACTACTGCATTGCCCATGATGCTTCCGGCAGAAAAGCAGCAGAAATGCAAATCCGTTTGAATGAAAAAAGATTCAAAAGTCTCATTCAGGAAGGTTCTGATTTTATTGCGATTCTGAACAATGAATTCAATTTTACCTATGTAAGCCCGGCTGCCGGCAGAATTCTTGATTTAGATTCCGTCGCGATGGAACATCATTCAATACTGGAATATATACATGGTGAAGACAAAGAAACTGTAATGAGTTTTCTGCATAGTGCCCTGGAAAACAGGAGGATTTCAACCGTTCCATTCCGGATGAAACGTGCAGAAGACCAGTGGGTATGGATGGAAGCAGTCATTTCAAATCTTTTCGATGACATTGCGGTTGACGGAATAGTCATCAATGCAAGGGATATAACAATCCGGGTTGCTGCGGAAGCGACCTTAAAAGAGTCTGAAAATAAATACAGACTCTTATTTAAATCAAGTCCTCTCCCAATGTGGGTTTATAACCCTATAACATTCCGGATACTTGATGTGAATGAAAGTGCGCTTGTGCTTTACGGGTACAGCGCAGAAGAATTCTTAAGTATGACGATAAAAGAACTGCGGCCTGAGGAGGAAATCCCAAAGCTCCTTGAAACTCACAAGCAGATTAAAAATACCGAAGGGGTATTACGGTTTGGGCTTTTTATTCACAAGAAAAAAGACGGTACACGTATTAACGTGGATATTTCCGGACATCAATTCTTTTACGGCGGGGAAGCCCGGATGATGATTGTCAGTAATGATGTAACTGAAAAAGAAAAAGCCCTGAAAGCACTCACGGAAAACGAACGGCGCCTTGCAGCCGCATTAAAAATAGGTAAGTTGGGTTACTGGCAGTTTAATGTTGGCAACGGATCAGTCTACTGGTCTGATGAGGTGTTTGAAATCTTCGGCAAAGAAAAATCATCCGTTGTTACCATGAAAGACCTCCTCAATCAGATTCCCCGGGAGGACCGTTCTGAATTTTTGAAAAAACTTACACAAGCAAGGAATGAAAAAAAGGAATTTGATTTTGAGCAGATTATTCATTCTGATGTAAACGAAGTTAAATGGCTCAGATTTAAGGGAGCTCCTCTTAACTCTGCCGATAAAAATAATACTGTGTTTGAAGGGACTGTTCAGGATATATCTGAACTGAAGGTGATTAATCAAAATTTGATTGAAGCGAATACCAGGTTCCGGTTAGTCATGAAAGCTTCGTTTGATACAATATGGGACTGGAATTTACTGACGGATGTTGTTTTTTGGGGAGACGGCTTGCGTCAGGTTTTTGGTTATAAACTAACCGGATCAGAATCAGATGTTGGAATTTGGAAAGATAATATCCATCCGGATGACCGGGAGTGGGTTCTTGCAGATATATATGCTGCAATAAAGGGGAATGAAGCTAATTGGATATCTGAATACAGATTTATAAAAGCTGATGGTTCGGTAGCTTACGTCTCAGATAAAGGGTTTATTTTGCGCAATCGGTCGGGAATGGCTCTGCGAATGGTGGGGGCTATGCAGGATATCACCAGGCAGAAAGAGGAGTTAAACCGGCTGAAACTCTATGAATCTATTATCCAAAATACTACCGACAGTGTGTTAATTACCGAAGGACTCCCAATATCCAAGGGTAACCATCGGATTATATATGTAAATAATGCTTTTACGGAAATGACCGGATATACATTCGAAGATTTGGAAGGAAAAACTCCCAAAATCCTCCAGGGGAAGGATACCGATAAAAATATTCTGAATAAGTTCCGCGTTGCACTGGAGGCGCGGGAGCCGGTGGAACTTACAATCCTGAACTATAAAAAGAACGGTGAGGCGTTCTGGAACCAGCTAAGTATGACACCTGTCTTCCAGCCGGACGGTGATCCATCTCATTATGTTACCATCTCACGGGATATAACAATTCAGAAAAATGAAGAAATCCGGAATAACCTGCTCGCATTGTACAGCACGGTTTTTTCTGATACTATTTCTCTCAAAGAAATGATTGATGCTGTCCTTTTTGAAACCCTTACTGCCACCGCTCTTCCCATGGTAGAAATCTGGTTGACAGACAAAACAAATCATAAACTCCAGTTGACCGGCAGAAAGATTCTCAGTGAACCTGTTGGTTTCTCTGAACTGCCCGGTACTAAGGTTACGGAATTAATGTTTGGCGAGGGACTCCCCGGTTTAGTTTGGAAAGAAGCAAAGCCGATTCATTGGAGTTTATTAGAGTCTGATGCGAGATTTGTCAGAAAAGATCTTGCCCAAACTCTAGGTCTGGAACGAGTCTCCGCATATCCGATGTATACAGGCGGTGAAATTTTCGGCATACTTTTGTTCGGTTTTTCAGATATGAACTTCTCATTTGATATTTGGAGCCCTTTTCTGGAGACCCTTGCCAAACAGCTGGCTATTGAAATGAGAAGAAAACAATTAGAAATAGAGTTAAAGCAGTTATTTGAAACTGCACCGGATGTGATTTGCATTGCTGATGCTGACGGCTACTTCAAAAGAATAAACCCGGCTGCCTGTGAATTACTCGGTTACACCGAACACGAACTGCTCACTACCCCCCTCTATAATTTTATCCATCCCGATGATGTTAAAAAAGCCAAGCAGGGGATGCAATCTTTATCAGGCGGCTCTCCGGTTCAGTACTTTGAAGCGAGATATATCACTAAAAGCAATAAAATCAAATGGCTTGCGTGGACTTCGACTCCTTCCCCGGATACCGGATTGTTTTATGCCATAGCCAAGGATATCACCGATAAAAAGGAACTTGAAAATCTATTTGAAAAGGCCATACGTCTTGCCCGCATTGGAACCTGGGAGGTTGACCTGGTT